>NZ_JBPXRQ010000024.1:0-85210 GCF_051842895.1 Cytobacillus sp. Hm23 | reverse complement strand
ATGTCTGGTGGCGATAGCGAAGAGGTCACACCCGTTCCCATACCGAACACGGAAGTTAAGCTCTTCAGCGCCGATGGTAGTTGGGGGTTTCCCCCTGTGAGAGTAGGACGTTGCCAGGCTCATTGTTCCACAGTAGCTCAGTGGTAGAGCTATCGGCTGTTAACCGATCGGTCGCAGGTTCGAATCCTGCCTGTGGAGCCATGCTTCCATAGCTCAGCAGGTAGAGCACTTCCATGGTAAGGAAGAGGTCACCGGTTCAAGCCCGGTTGGGAGCTTACAATGAAAAGTATTGGCCCGTTGGTCAAGTGGTTAAGACACCGCCCTTTCACGGCGGTAACACGGGTTCGAATCCCGTACGGGTCACCACACGGAGGATTAGCTCAGCTGGGAGAGCACTTGCCTTACAAGCAAGGGGTCGGCGGTTCGATCCCGTCATCCTCCACCATTAAATTTTATGCCGGTGTAGCTCAACTGGTAGAGCAACTGACTTGTAATCAGTAGGTTGGGGGTTCAAGTCCTCTCGCCGGCACCATCTATAAACATATGGAGGGGTAGCGAAGTGGCTAAACGCGGCGGACTGTAAATCCGCTCCCTGAGGGTTCGGCGGTTCGAATCCGTCCCCCTCCACCATGTTTTTATTGTAAATAATAATGGGCTATAGCCAAGCGGTAAGGCAACGGACTTTGACTCCGTCATGCGCTGGTTCGAATCCAGCTAGCCCAGCCACTAATATTTCTTTGTTTTGAGCCATTAGCTCAGTTGGTAGAGCATCTGACTTTTAATCAGAGGGTCGGAGGTTCGAGTCCTCCATGGCTCACTCTTAAGACGATATCTTTTTGATAGGTGAAATACATACTACCAGAAACATCTAAATCACATGATTTAGATGTTTCTTTGTATATATATACAAAATGTTGTTCAGTTGAATCATTGATGCTATTACAGATAAAATATAAGTATAGTCTAGAAGGGGGAAAATGTTGTGATGAAACAAGTATCAATAATTGGAGTACCTATGGATTTAGGACAAATGCGTAGAGGGGTAGATATGGGGCCTAGCGCGATTCGTTACGCAGGTGTTACAGAAAGACTTGAGAATTTATCTTATGAAATAGAAGATTTAGGGGATATTGAAATTGGTAAACCAGAGAGAGCAAATGCTATTGTAGAAAATCATAAACTCCGCAACTTGAAAGCGGTTGCTGAAGCGAGTGAACGTTTGGCAGATAAAGTCCAGGGAGTAATTAAAGAAAAACGTTTTCCATTAGTTCTTGGTGGAGATCACAGTATTGCCATTGGAACATTAGCTGGAGTTGCAAAGAGTTACAATAATTTAGGTGTGATATGGTACGATGCTCATGGGGATCTAAACACAGAGGAAACCTCTCCGACAGGAAATATCCATGGGATGCCGTTAGCAACAAGTCTGGGTATTGGTCATAAGACCTTAACAGAGATTGCAGGATATACTCCAAAGGTTAAGCCTGAAAATATTGTTATAATTGGTGCAAGATCACTTGATGACGGAGAAAAAGAACTTATTAAAGAAAAAGGTATAAAAGTTTATACGATGCATGAGATAGATCGATTAGGTATGGCTAATGTTATGGAGCAAGCTATTAATTACCTTAAAGATCGTACTGATGGTGTACACCTGTCATTAGATTTAGATGGCTTGGATCCTCATGATGCTCCAGGTGTAGGCACACCAGTAATTGGAGGGATAAGCTATCGTGAGAGCCATTTAGCAATGGAAATGTTAGCAGAAGCAAATATTATTACATCTGCTGAATTTGTTGAAGTAAACCCTATACTTGATGAAAGAAACACTACAGCTACTGTTGCAGTAGCATTGATTGGCTCGCTATTTGGAGAAAAATTACTTTAACGAAAAAATGTATGGACTGTTATTTTAGGTGGAGTGAAATCTCCACCTAATTTTATTAAGAAACACGTTGACTATAGATAATAAAATATATTAGAAATAATTGCTTACTATAAATTTTATCTTTATTACGAATTTTCCCTTCCTATATCATCGAATTTTGTAATCCTCATGGAAATTATACTATTTTAAACACACACTTCCTTAATTTTGTTAAAATATTTATATGCATATTTTGAAACCTTTTATAAGTTAGAGACGTAAATAAGCTAGCCGCATGGAGCGGGGGTATGAATGGTATGGAAACAATTGTTAAAAAAAGGATAAAACAAGTTATTAAAGGAGATCAAAACGCATTTGCAGAAATTGTAGAAATTTATAAAGATAAAGTATTTCAATTATGCTATAGAATGCTCGGGAATCGTCATGAGGCTGAGGATATTGCCCAAGAAGCTTTTATTCGTGCATATACTAATATTCAAAGCTTTAATCAAGATCTCAAATTTTCGACTTGGTTATACCGAATTGCTACAAATCTTTCAATTGATAGAATTAGGAAAAAGAAACCAGACTATTATTTAGATGCAGAAGTTTCTGGAACAGACGGACTGACTATGTATTCTAATGTAGCTGCGGACGAAGCTTTGCCTGAAGAAGAGCTTGAGAGACTAGAGTTACACGAAACGATTCAAGGTGAAATATTGAAGCTTCCAGAAAAATATCGTACAGTCATCGTATTGAAATATATTGATGAATTACCATTAAAGGAAATTAGTAAAATATTGGATTTACCTATAGGAACCGTTAAGACGCGGATTCATCGTGGTAGAGAAGCTTTAAGAAACCAACTTCGAAATGTATAATGAAGGGGTGATTAAAATGAAATGTCCTGAAAACATTGTTTATTTAATGCATGAATATTTAGATGAAGATATTTCACTAGAAGATAAAAATTTGTTAATTGATCATGTGAAAAGTTGTGAAGACTGTGAGGCACACTTCCATGAACTTAAAAAGTCCATTGCGCTCGTCCAAAGCATTTCTCATGTAGAGGCGCCTAGCAATTTCACAAATAACGTAATGCAAAGTTTGCCTAAAGAAAAAAGATCAGCAGGCGCAAGGCGTTGGTTAAGAAATCATCCTTTTCTAACAGCTGCATCGCTTTTTATCATCTTAATGGCAGGTAGTATATTTTCAAATTGGACAGAGGATGACCAGTTTTCTGTATCTAAACAACCGAATCTAATTATTGAAAACTCTACAGTGACCGTTCCAGAAGGCGAAATAGTTGAAGGACCAGTCATTGTAAAAAATGGTACGCTCAAAATAGAAGGGCAAATTAATGGTGATGCAACAGTAATTAATGGTGAACAGTATCTTGCTTCTGTTGGTAATGTTACGGGTGAAATTAAGGAAATTAATGAATTATTTGAATGGTTATGGTATCATCTAAAGGATATTGCAAAGGATACAGTAAGTCTATTTGACCAAGATCAGTCAAAATAGATACAGAATAATGAGGGTCATCTTAATAAAGATGACCTTTTTTTCTAAGGTTGTTTTCGCAGTAATTGTTGGTTTGTGCAATTAGAGCTAAACGCTAATATCTCTAAGTGAGGGGCATCTTTTCTCCTCTAAAACTAAACCATATAATAAACGCCAGTTACTCAATTTTAAGTAGAAAAAAGAACAACGTTTACGAAAAGAGCATCTATTTATTATGAAATGAAGGTCCCATATAGCTTTATTATAATTTTTACATTGGCAATAAAGTTAACGAAAAAACTAAATACTAATAAAAGATATTTAATACATTATTTTAGGTTTAATTAGGTTTGGTATGATATATGCTATAATAGTCATATTTATATAGAAGAGTAGTTCAAGTACTTGAATAATGGAGGAAGTGTGAGAATGTCTTCAGAGGGTCTCTCAATCTTTAATTATCTAGGTATTATCGTCGATATTCTCGTTGTTTGGTATGTTATCTATAAGCTAATAATGGTTGTCCGAGGAACGAGAGCTGTACAGCTTCTCAAAGGAATCACTGTTATTATAACCATTCACATATTAAGTCAGTATTTGGGCTTAAAAACATTAGGATGGTTAATGAACCAAGTGATAACATGGGGATTTTTAGCTATCATTATTATTTTTCAGCCTGAACTACGTCGTGCACTAGAACAATTAGGACGAGGTAGGTTCTTTTCAAGAATTACGATTAATGAGGAAGAAGAACAAGCAAACTCGATTGAAGCCATTGTAAAAGCTACAGATTATATGGCAAAACGTCGTATTGGAGCTTTGATTTCGATTGAGCGTGAAACAGGGATGAGCGATTATATTGAAACAGGAATACCACTTCATGCTAAGGTTTCTTCCGAATTGCTTATCAATATTTTTATCCCAAATACACCACTTCATGATGGCGCAGTCGTGTTACAAAATAATCAAGTGTCTGCAGCTGCGTGTTATTTACCATTGTCAGAAAGTCCATTTATATCTAAGGAGCTTGGAACGAGGCATCGAGCAGCGTTAGGTGTGAGTGAAGTAACTGATAGCCTTACGATCGTTGTTTCAGAAGAAACTGGAAGTGTTTCTCTAACTAAGAATGGTGAATTACATAGAGATTTAACACAAGATTCTTTTCGAGAACTTCTTACAAATGAACTAAAACCAACTCAAAACCAGGCTACTTCTACTCGTTGGCAATGGAGGTGGCAAAAGAATGGATAAGTTCATGAACAATCGATGGTTTATGAGGATTATCGCCCTGTTATTGGCGTTGATGCTATATATGTCTGTCTATATTCAGGAACAGAAAGAGCAGAGTGATGGAAGCCTTACGCTACCTCTTTTTGATGATTCAACTGAAATATTAGAAGACATACCTGTTGAGGTTTTGTATGATCAAGAGCGATTTGTTGTAACAGGTGCTCCTCAATCAGTTGATGTGAGATTAGATGGGCCAACAAGCAAAGTTAAAACGATAATAGCATTAAGAAATATAAAAGTTTATGCTAACCTAGAAAACAAATCAGAGGGTAATTACTTAGTAACCCTAGAATATGAGAATGTGGATGATAAGGTAAACGTTACATTTGAACCAAAATCCCGATATGAGGTAGCATTGCATGAAAAAGTAACGCAAGAATTCGCTATCAAAGTGGATTATAACGAATCTTTAATAACAGAAGGGTATACTGTAGAGAATTTGGTACCTGAACCTACTATAGTCTCCATAACAGGGGCAAAAGAAGAGATTGAAAGAACTGCAATCGTAAGAGCTTATATTGATTTACAGGATGTTATTGATGATGTAACGGTTGAATCATCAGTGACAGTACATGATAAAGATGGGCAGCCATTAAATGTGGAAGTTGAACCAGCAAATATTAGTGTTGGGGTATCCATTATAAGTCCAAATAAAGTAGTACCACTTAATTTTATAGAAGAAGGAACGTTACAAGGTATATACATCAAGAACATTGAAATGGTTCCGGATAATGTAACTGTCTATGGGCCGAAAAATGTCATTGATAGTATTACGAAAGATGATGTCATTGACATTCCTATCGATCTTAATAGCATAACTAAAGATGAAGAAATCATTATCCCTATTAAGCTTCCAGAAGGAGCTACGAAAATAGATCCTGTAGAAGTGAAGGTTGCGATTGATGTAGAAGAAGAGGTTACAGAAACTTTTACCAATATACCGATCGATTATGAAGGGTTAGGAGAAGGCTTAATCTTAAGCTTTTCTGACCTGGAAAACGGTGTACTAGATATAACTGTAACAGGTAGAAAGAGCTCTATTGAAAATATAAGCAACAGTAATATTAAAGCAACGATTGATGTAGCGAATTTACCTGTAGGAGATTATGAAGTACCTGTTGATGTGTCTATTTTAAATGAAGAAGGCATTGAACCAATCGATATTTCTTTGGAAATACCTATAGAAACTGTGAAAGTTAATATATCTGGTATTGAGTAAATATATAAACGGTAATTGTCCTAAAAAGGAGCGAATAAAGGAAATGAGTAAATATTTTGGTACAGATGGAGTGCGCGGGGTTGCTAATAGTGAGTTGACGCCAGAATTAGCATTCAAAATTGGTCGTTTTGGAGGGTATGTCCTAACAAAGGATGAGGAACGTCCTAAAGTTCTTATCGGGAGAGACACCCGTATTTCTGGTCATATGCTTGAAGGGGCTCTTGTCGCAGGTCTACTATCAATTGGAGCCGAAGTGATGAGATTAGGAGTTATCTCTACACCAGGTATTGCTTACTTAACGAAAGCGCTAGGTTCTCAAGCAGGTGTAATGATTTCTGCCTCTCATAACCCTGTTCAAGATAATGGGATTAAATTCTTTGGTCCTGATGGCTTTAAATTGTCAGACGAACAAGAAGCAGAGATAGAAGAATTGTTGGATCGACCTGAAGATGAGTTGCCACGTCCAATCGGAGGCGACTTAGGGCAAGTGAATGACTACTTTGAAGGTGGACAAAAATATTTACAGTTTTTAAAACAATCTGTTGATGAGGACTTTTCTGGCATACACGTCGCACTCGATTGTGCGCATGGTGCTACTTCATCATTAGCGCCCCATCTTTTTGCTGATTTAGAAGCAGATATATCTACGATGGGAACTTCACCAAATGGTGTGAATATTAATGATAACGTGGGCTCAACACATCCAGGAAGCTTGTCAGATCTCGTTAAAGAAAAAGGGGCTGACCTTGGTCTTGCATTTGATGGTGATGGAGATCGGTTAATTGCTATTGATGAGAACGGTGATATTGTTGATGGCGATCAAATTATGTTTATTTGTAGTAAATATTTAAAAGAGCAGGGACGCTTAAAGCATCAAACAGTCGTTTCTACTGTAATGAGTAATATTGGTTTCTACAAAGGATTAGAAGAAATTGAAGTGCGAAGTGTACAAACTGCGGTAGGTGACCGTTATGTTGTAGAGGAAATGAAGAAAAATGGTTATAACCTAGGTGGAGAACAATCAGGTCATATAATCTTTTTAGACTATAATACGACTGGTGATGGTTTATTAACAGGGATTCAGCTCGTTAACATTATGAGAGCAACACAAAAGCCATTGTCTCAACTAGCGAATGAAATGAAAAAGTTTCCTCAGCTACTAGTGAATGTGAGAGTTACTGATAAAAATAAAGTGCTAGAAAATGATAAAATCAAACAAGTGATCGAATCTGTTGAGCGTGAAATGAATGGAAATGGTCGAGTTCTTGTCCGTCCATCTGGTACTGAACCACTTATTCGTGTGATGGCAGAAGCATCGACGGAGGAATTGTGCCAAGAATATGTTGAACGCATTGTTGCTGTCGTGAAGGAAGAAACATCAGAAGTATAAGCTTGCTAAACGTTTGAAGAATATTTGTACAAAGCTCTTAATAATAGCTGAAAACACCCTCACAAGGAATAGATATGTGAGGGTGTTTTAGTATGCTATCTTACTCATGGGTAGCTTAACTAACACGTAATGTGTTCATCATGCATACTTTATAAATAGAGCAATAGCTCAATATTAGAGGTCAGTGGTGAAAATATACAGTTAAATTTGACGATACGAATGGAAATCATGTAAGATATTAGGTATAGCTTTATTCAAGGATAGAAAGGTAGGGTAGGAAAACGACATATTTAAGCGCCTGAACTAAGTAAAGGACGAATAACTTAGTTGACGAGGAGGAGGTTTATCGATTTATCGGCGGATACCTCCCGGTTGCACTGATTACGACCGCAAGCATATACGAAAACAAAGAGGTGACTTTTTGCACAAGCGTATGTGTATAATCAACAATAAAAAACAACTTGGCAAGGGGGCGAGTAAGTCCCCATACTTCCTTGCCCCCTTATAATTAGGGAGGACGAAGAAACATGTGCGGAATTGTAGGATATATTGGTCAACAGGATGTAAAAGAAATTTTATTAAAAGGGCTTGAGAAACTTGAGTATCGTGGTTATGATTCAGCAGGAATTGCAGTTGTAAATGAATCTGGAGTACACGTATTTAAAGAAAAGGGACGAATTGCTACATTACGAGAAAATGTAGATAGTCACGTAGACTCATCGATGGGGATTGGCCATACAAGATGGGCTACACATGGTGTACCTAGTAAAACTAATGCGCATCCTCATCAAAGTGCATCGGGTCGATTCACATTAGTGCATAATGGTGTAATAGAGAACTATTTATTGTTAAAAAATGCATATTTACAGAATATCACTTTACAAAGTGAGACAGATACAGAAGTTATTGTCCAAATGATTGAGCAATTTGTCGTTGAAGGTTTATCTGTAGAAGAAGCATTTCGTAAAACAATGAGTGCGCTGAAGGGTTCATATGCGATTACAATGATAGATGCAGAAAATGATGAGACGATTTATGTAGCCAAAAATAAAAGTCCATTATTAGTTGGAGTCGGTGACAACTTTAATGTTGTTGCAAGTGATGCAATGGCGATGTTACAAGTAACAGATCAGTTCATCGAATTAATGGATAAGGAAATTGTCATCGTTACAGCGCAACAAATGGTTATTAAGAACTTACAAGGTGTTGTCAAAGAACGTGAACCATTTACTGCAGAGCTTGATGCGAGTGATATAGAAAAGGGAACATACCCACACTATATGTTAAAAGAAATCGATGAACAGCCACTTGTTATGCGCAAAATTATTCAACAATATCAAAATGGTCGTGGAGAATTGGCTATTGATCATCATATTAGTGAGGCATTAGACGAAGCAGATCGTATTTATATTGTAGCTTGTGGCACGAGTTATCATGCTGGTCTAGTCGGAAAACAGTTTATTGAAAGAATGGCTAAAGTACCAGTTGAGGTACACGTAGCAAGTGAATTCTCTTACAATATGCCATTGTTATCGAAAAAACCACTGTTTATTTTTATTTCTCAAAGTGGTGAAACGGCCGATAGTCGAGCTGTCCTTGTCCAAGTGAAAGAACTTGGTCATAAAGCCTTAACGATTACAAATGTACCGGGATCTACACTATCTCGTGAAGCGAATTACACATTATTGCTACATGCTGGACCTGAAATAGCTGTAGCATCAACAAAAGCATATACTGCCCAAATCGCTGTATTGGCGATATTAGCTGCGGTAACAGCTGAACGAAAAGGTGAACGTTTAGGTTTTGACCTTGTGACAGAGCTTGGAATGGCTGCAAATGCAATGGAAGTGCTATGTAATGAAAAAGAAGAATTTGAGCAGATTGCACGCGAATACTTGTCAACAACGAGAAACTGCTTCTTTATCGGTCGTTCAATAGACTATTATGTAGGACTTGAAGGTGCACTCAAATTAAAAGAAATCTCATACATCCAAGCAGAAGGCTTTGCTGGCGGAGAATTAAAGCATGGAACAATTGCCCTTATTGAAGACGGTACTCCTGTCATTGCACTTGCCACACAAGACCTTGTCAACTTAAGTATTAGAGGAAACGTAAAAGAAGTCGTTGCACGTGGTGCTAACCCTTGTATTATCACTATGAAAGGTTTGGAGAGTGATGATGATCGTTTTGTCATCCCTACTGTTCACGAGCTACTCACACCACTCGTATCAGTCATTCCTTTACAGCTTATTTCTTATTACGCAGCCTTACACCGCGACTGCGACGTTGACAAACCTAGAAACCTTGCCAAATCAGTAACTGTTGAGTAGGATTGATAATTAAAATTTCAACGTGACTTATACAACTCAATCGTGAACTAGTGTTTTATTAAAAGTAAGTTGTATTCTTTTGGAAGTAAGTTATACTCTGAATAATCAAAGGGAATGTCTCAAAAATTGAGATATTCCCTTTTTTGGTTTTTTGCCCATCCCCCCGAAAAAGGTATATTAAGGATATTTTGCACACCCTCCAAAAAAGAGGAATAGCACCCTAGCATTCGATATCGGTTGCATATAAAAACAAGAAATCTAAGAAATTGTATTTAGCAATTAAAAATTGCTTTTTAAGGTAGTATGTTTTTGAATAGAAAAAAGCTGAAAATATTGAAAAAGGGTGATCACTTTTTCGAAGTATCACCCCAAGTATATAAAAATTACTATTTTAAAGCTAAATTCCACGCCTCATGAAATTTTTTAACCGTTGAGTAACGTTTATCTCGCTCTTTTTGGACAGCTTTAATTGCTACTTCATATAATTTCTTGTTAGCTTCCCACTTTGAAAATGAGTGATTCATTTCGCCACCTAATAAACCAAATGCTATCGCTCCCATTGTGAACACATTGGTCTTTGAATCAATTTGACTACCTAGAGTAAACTCCTCTGGAGATTTAGATCTTGTAGCCCCCAAAAAATGTTCCCCTAAATCATTTAAAGAAGGTGATTTACGATAAAAATCTATATCACATATTTTTGTTACATCATTTTTGAAATCATATAGGATACTTCCATCGTAGAAATCTACCGCTACATAATTTTTCGAATCTACATAAGTATGAAAAGCAAAAATTGTATTAAGGGCATCAATGCGTTTTTTAATTTCAAGATTCCTAAATCGATAGAATGGTGACTGTGGGTGAGTATATTTAGGAATTTCAGCAAAAGTCCAATGAGAATGCAGACATTCCCCCTCGAACCATTCAAATACGGCTGCATACCCATTTTCAATAGAGAAATGGTCTAGCAATTTTATTAAATTTGGGTGCTCTAATTTATTATAAACTGGTATCGCCTTTATCAAACGGTCAACTGCATCTTTTGGGTTGCCAGAAAAGTGCATTGGTTTTGCACCAGCATATTTCACAAAGAACTTTTTGTTGTTTTTTCTAATCCGAAACTAATATTTCCAGAATCTTGTTCATCGAATACGCAAAAAACATCCCCCATATCTTTTAACCAAAAAAAATTATGATTCTCTTGTAATTGAAAACTAACTTTATCAATTGCTATAGTAATTAGATTCTGTTGCTTTTTATTTTCCAAATTATGTTCCCCCTATTAATAGGGATCACGTAGTTTATAGGGGCAATGATACGCTCACCCTTTTAAATGCTTACAACCCCATTAAGTACCATTGTCATTTTCATAAATCAACGCCTCCTTCCATTTCTGTTAAAGAAAATTATACCATTTTTTATTCTATTATATATTAATTATTGACAAAAACAGAAGGTGAAAAGGCCATATCAAATAAATTGCCATTCAAGCTCCAGAGTTTGGGCATTCATTTATCTACGTGAAAAAGCAAACAAATAAATAGCCAAGCTAAGCTTGATCGATTGTTGTTGCGGAAGAGGGGTTATAAGCCCTTAAATAGCTTAGCATTGTAAATCCGTATGTTCGGGACTTAATCCCTATTTGATGAATAATGAATAATGACTATGATATATTATTAAATATAGCTACTTAGAGGATGTACGATTTGATCAGAAGGAGGATATAAGTTGTGAGTGAAACATGCGTTCCAACTGGTGTTGAGTTAAAAAGTACTGATTTTGGTTATACACTGTCCTTGATAGGCGGTAAATATAAAATGATTATTATGTATTGGCTTTTTGAAAATAAGGTTATGCGTCATAATGAGTTGAAAAGGTGTATTGCTACAATTCCATTTAAAACGTTAAGTGTCATGTTGAAAGAGCTTGAAAGAGATGATCTCATTATACGAAAAGAGTTTCCCCAAATACCTCCAAAAGTTGAATATTCATTATCTGAAAGAGGACTTTCCCTCATTCCGTTATTAGATATGATGTGCGAGTGGGGAGAGAAAAATCGTTTGTCAGTCTCCGAAGTTAGTAAGTAGGAGTTATAACAAAAAAAGTATTCTCTGAATTAGAGAATACTTTTTTTGTTATAGTGCCTTAAGAAATTCTAGATAATCATGCGCACTTTGTTTAATTTCACTCTTGGATGGTTCATATTCTGCCCCATAAAACGCAAAGAACGAACGGTAATCTGCGTTGCAATATAAAGCAGTTGTTTTAAATGGAACTAAAATCTGTTCAAGTGTGAATTGATATCTTCCATTATCACTGTAATCTTCATTTCTTATTCCGGCAGATACAGCAAGAGCAAGCTTACGACCTTGTAAATTATCTCCTTCTGGACCAAAGGCCCATCCGTGAGCTAAAACATCGTCCATCCATTGTTTAAGAAGAGGTGGGCAACTAAACCAAAAGATAGGGAACTGAAAAATTAGATTTCCATGAGATTCAACCAATTTTTGTTCTTTTTCTACATCTATTTTCCCATCAGGATAAACTTTATATATCTCATGGATAGTATATTGTTCAGGGTGTTTTTTTAATTCTTCAACCCATCTATTATTAACAACGGATGTTTCTATATTCGGGTGTGCTATGACAACAAGAGTCTTCATGTCATCCTCCTAAATTTTATTTATTTCAACCTCGGAATTTATTATAAACTCAACAGCACATATATGTAAGTACGCACAATTAGTACAGGTACTTACCTAAAGGTAAGTATTATTGATCTGTTGCTCTTTGTGAGGGAGGTAGTTTTTCAAAACGGAAGTCACACACAAGGTAAACACCAATTTATGTTTGTTTGAATCTCCTACATGATAAGACATTACACCTAGATTGTGACACCATATGATTGTTCCATCTTTTAGTATCTCAAAATGATACCTAATTTCAGGCCATTCCAACTCAGTCTTGACCTAGTGTTAGTCTAAATTATAAAAAGATAAGCTTTATTAGTATAATATTGGTTGAAGTCGAACAATAATTTTGTAATAAAAAACTGGTTAGTTGTAGTGCTAACCAGTTTTTTTGCAGTATTTGAGAATGTTGTTAAACATATCTATTTTCTATTAGATAGATCATACTAAATTCCAAAAACTCATTTAAGTTTTATTTAATAATTAATCCGATAGATAAATTTGTTTTCAATTATAAAGAATGAACATCCTTTCGAATGCATAAATCCGTTGGTGTACGCTATAAAGAAAAGATAATGTATTTCTTGTAAGTTAAATCAATTAAATGGAGACAATAAACCGCTAAATTAACTAATGGAGAACATGAGGTGTGTTGTAATATATATAAAGAAACAAAGCTTATTTAGCTTTGTTTGACCCTAATAACGTACATATTGTGTATACCAAATTAACAACCTGATCAGAAGCGTTATTTACATTAATCTCCACTACATCCTCAAAGGGGATAGTTATTCCTTGGTCACTATTTACCATAATAGGCATTATAACTCCTGTTTGAAGTTCAAAATTTAAAGTGATCATTTCTGAAACATCTCTTAACGAAATCATGCCTGTTTTGCCTATAGTTGTCGGTGAGTTTTGGTAAATGATGTCCGGTTGTATTTGATTAGCTGCTATTTGAGTACTCAGAACTGGATTAGTTTGTGAACATAATATTTCACAACAATTGTCTTTTGCATCTAATAATGTACAAATTTCGTATGAGTATTCTCCAGAAAATTCTGTTGTACTTGCTTCAATTCTTATCATATCTTCAAAAGATATTGTTTGACTTTCTCCTGGGTTTATGGTGATATCTGAAGGTGAGGGTTCGACATGAGGTACTAAAGTTAAATTTATAGGTCCGGTTCCTCCGTTAGGGATATTATGGAATGTAAGCATCCCTGTTTTACCAATATTATCTGGAATTGCTTCATAAATAACTCGCGTTGTATTAATTGGTATAATACCAGTAATATTTGGAGAATTTATATCTCCTTGAGAACATAACTGTTTACAACATTTTGCTTCTTTTCTTGTACAGCATGAAAATCCTGTGTAGCCTGAGACTATTGGTTTCATTTTATCATCTACCTTAAAAATATATTTTAATACATTATTTTATGGAATCCTTTACAAGAAAAGTGTGTATGTTTGTCCTAATTTCACTCAAAATATTGGTACATTTTTAAAAACACACAACTGTATGCATGTTTAAAGATCATGTTGTAGGAGAATAAAGAATAGAATAATTATCTTTATATTTACTATTAATTTATAAAGCGGTATGTGAATCAATTTAGGCAGTCAATAGAATAAGGAACTATATGCCCCCACTAAAAAAACGGGCAAGCTGGGGGCTCGGGTTCAACTTGACAAATTTCTTCCGGTATCACGTTTTCTCGCGGATTACATTCCTCAGCTAGTACTTTTAGTTTGACGGCTCCTGTTACTTTTATGTTTTGACAAATATCAAGTCTTATAAATACTTCAAAACAGTTAGGTACTTTTAAAGATGGAACAAGGAAAGCTTCACATATAACATCATCAATTTTACAGTCAACGGTTGTGCCAACAGGTGCACATAATAAAAAGGTTTCAATTTCACAAAATGGAAATACTCGACAAATACTTTCCTCCCCTTTCTTATTAAAAATTACAACTGTTACAAAGCCTTGTTTTAAGACAACTACTTTTTGTAATGTAGTTGTTTTTCCATTAGCAAGTTTGACGACTACTTCTTTTCTGTTTTTAGGATCGGAAAGTTCTTTACACTTAATAAAACAGGAACTGCGTGGCTCTAGTCTCTTTCCATAACTGTCTGAAATAAAACACTTCACGTTCTTAATGTCGATTTCATCACCAGTAGGTTTGTGCTTAATATTTAATTTCAGCTCACCTTTACAAACTCCTTGTTCTCCTGTTTCATTGCGACAAAGAACTTCAATTGACTTCATATCAGCAAATGTGGCACAAAACTCTTGTCCCTCATTAATGATATTAACTTCTTCTCCATTTACGAACACTACTAATTCACCGTCACAACCACTTTGGAAAAATACAGAAAAATTCCCTGTTACATTTTCTACTCCAATACTCTTCCAGATTGTAAAAGGACTGTCACTATTACATGGAACACTGAAATCACAGCATACACAATCTTCAAAGAGGTTGTCTTTAATATCAATCGCTTCTTTAATCGTTATTTTAAGCAAGGGAGTAATCCAATCGAATACTTTGTTGGCTTCTATACAGTGTTTTAGTTGATTATTAAAAGACATCGACACAATGTGTTCTCACCTCTCTTTTAAATTTTTCTAAGAGTTTAACAATAATTTATGTTATGTAAATTTCTCGCTCTACGTGCTGAATATATAACCCATATCACTTCGCTAGCAAAATAAGGGCTTTATTAATTAGAAATATACCTATACCAAAAGCTGTATAACTGCATTAACTATTATAAATAATGGATGAGGGGGTGAAATTTGTGTCATGTTCATGTAAAGATAAAAAAGATGTTCACAAAGATTGTTGTTTTTCATGCTGTTCTACAAGTGAATTTTTTCAAGATCAATCCTGTTGTAATTTTGTATTAGGCTCTGAAGATAATCAAATAGTCTATACAACGAATGTACTAGTAACAGCTACTGGAACTATCTCAATCTCTGCACAGGAAGATGTTGAATTTACGGTTAACTTCAGAAGAGGGACGACTAATGTTAGCATGGTAACCGTATTAGCTGACAGTTGTCTCGCGTTCACTGTAACGGATTTTGACAATATTCAAGTTATTGCACCAGTACTTGAAACTCCTGCTTCTGGTGAAATTTGTATCACTCCTAGATATAAACTTCGTTAGTAGAACAAAAATATTCGTTCATTGATAATGCTGAGGCCTCTACCATACAGTTCTATATTTTTCCGGTACTACGTAAAAATGAATTTAAGTTTACTCCGATACTATTCATGGTCCTTTCAATATTTGTGTTTAAACCCCTTATTTTAGTTAAAGCACTCAAATATGGGTGCTTTTATCATTTTCCATTTGTTTTGTTAAGACTCTTTTCGTAAACTTTGATGCTATTTTTTATTAAAAATGGACAGTTTGACGAGTTTTAGGAGTGTGTTTAAGTAGAAAAGATGCCACGAACGCTATATGTTTACGTGCTTATATCTTTGAACGAAAAGCAACAATCAATGCGAAAAAAACCTTTGTTAAATACGACACCAAAACTCTGGAAAATTAAAATTCTAAAACCAAGAAGTGAATGATACATACACACATATACAGTTAATTGACTATACACACACGTCTATACATACTAATTTCAATCCTCATAATATAAAGAAAAAAATGAGGTGAAAATGATGTTTAACGATGAAAAAGATAGCATTTGTAACAGCTATAAGATCATACCTCCACCACCGCGAGGAAAACAGGGACCAGAAGGACCACGTGGGAAACAAGGAGAACAGGGACCACAAGGAGTACAAGGACCACAAGGATCACAGGGCTTACAAGGAGAACAAGGACCACAAGGAGAACAAGGACTGCAAGGAGAACAAGGACCACAAGGAGAACAAGGACTGCAAGGAGAACAAGGACTGCAAGGAGAACAAGGACTGCAAGGAGAACAAGGGATGCAAGGAGAACAAGGACCACAAGGAGAACAAGGACTGCAAGGAGAACAAGGGCCACAAGGAGAACAAGGACTGCAAGGAGAACAAGGGCCGCAAGGAGAACAAGGACTGCAAGGAGAACAAGGGCCGCAAGGAGAACAAGGACCACAGGGGAATAATTTGGCCAGTCAGGTTGTCCTTTTGCAGTCATTATTGGCAACAAAGAGCAATATCGAAGCGGTTGTGGAAAGGGAAGTTTCCAAAATAAGTGAATTATACAACGTTATGAAGTTTGAAGACCAGCAGAAACTATTAGACGAAACATTAAAGATGATTGATGAAAAGCTAATGGTGTTGTTGAGTCAAAGTATGGATGCAAAGAAACAAGTCCCAGCCAAGAAAAAAAAGTGGTGGAGATTTTGGTCATAATAATTCTACAATTGCACATTAAATCCTCATAAATGCCAGTCTACAGTAAAGATTTTAAGATAATGAGGAGCACTTTATTATCCTAATTATCTCGTGCCTTCCTATGTTAACTATGGGATGTGTATGTGAGTATTTTGACTAAATTCTCTTAAATGAATTTATCTTTTCTTTTATGTACTATGCTATGTATAGATAAATATAAATAAATTAGAGCAAGCAATTGAGAAGGCGGACCGACAATCCCATCCAGTCGTAAACTTTGTACCCTGTCCTAGAAATTGTGGGCAGGGGAAGATTAGAGATAATTAATCCAAATGTTTTTATAAAATCTGTGCTAAACTTTATTTTTTTTGCTTACATTATAGGACATGATGTGTATTAAAATAATTTGTATAGAATGCTAGTTATGTTCATGCTTAGTTCTTATTATGAAAGGCAACAAGTAATGTGATAAGCCTTTTTATATAATGCAGTTACTTATTCTAAGTAAATGTTGCGTGCTGGTTCGACAGTACATACGTATTGTACTTTACTCAAAAATAAACGCCAAAAATAGCCTATTAGTGTTTCCTTAATCAATATAATGTGTATCTCATAAGCAAAGAATCTTGTAGGAAAAAATAAATAACCCGAAAAAGAAGTGACTCCCAAGTTGCATGACGTCATAAGTTAGGTCGAAATGTTATACTATTTAATAGAAATCGAGATCATAAACGAGGTGATTCGAGTGAAAGTAATCGAAACTGATAGATTAACTCTTCGGTGGGTAGAGTACAGTGATGCTGCATTTATCCTAGAATTATTGAATGAGCCTGGATGGCTTCAATACATAGGAGATAAGGGAATTAAGACGTTTGATGATGCGAAAGATTATATTGCATCTGGACCTCGAGCGATGTATGAACGAGAGGGTTTTGGCCTTTTCTTGACAGAGACTAAGGAAGATCACACACCGATTGGTTTGTGTGGGCTGATTAAGAGGGACGGTCTTGAAGATGTGGATATTGGTTTCGCATTTTTGGCTGACTATCAATCTAAAGGTTATGCGTATGAGGCTGCTAGAGGGACAGTGGAATTTGCTAAAGGACTGAACTTAAACCGTCTTGTAGCAATCACCTCGAAAGATAACTATTCGTCTGCCAAATTATTAGAGAAGCTTGGTATGGAGCTTGAAGGGTATATGACACTTCCAAATGATACTGAAGAGCTTAAATTATTTGCTTTGAATATATTACACTACCATGACTCATTAGAAAATGTTACTTAATGTGGTTGTTTTGGCCTTGGGTAGGTGTTAGAAAATATCCTCCTTACTTCTTCTACAAATAGTACTAGAGCACTTAACAAAATGATTCTATAAAATGAGCACAAAGTTAACGGCAACAGCTTGATTAATAGACAATGGACGATTAATGGAATTTATTTGCGGTAACTAATTTTAACAATATTGCTGAAACGATTTATTAAATTTTAGGGGGAAATGATGTTAGCTCCAGCAAATATACTAACCACTTGGAGTAAATTTGATGACTTTCCAATGGATACTCTAACAAAAGTATGGTTTTATGATAAAGTCATAGATAAAAGGCAACGAGATGTAGCTTTAATGAAAGAACACAGAAATAAATATGGGGTTTCAGGAAACTGTTTTGACCTTGCAATCTGGTTACTTGACGAATTAGGTAAAAATGGTATTGATGCATATCCAATTGGTCATGATTTATTTACAGCTGATGCACATGTCGCAATTGTAGCGTTAGATGAAAATGGACATCGCTTTCTTTGTGACTTAGGTGATCAATGGTTAAGACCGATACTCATTGACTCAAATAATGATGTATTTACTGATGAAAAGTTAAGTGGATTTTTTCCTGCTGCACAGGTACAAGTGAAACCGCTAGGAAACAGGGTTGAAGTTATATATTATAGATCAAATGGAAAAACATCAAGACAGTTTTATGATACGGAACCAATTGATGAGACCCATTTCTTAATGGCTGCTGAGTATTCTCAAAATTTAATCAAGCCTAGACCTCTGTTAGAGTGTAGAGTGTTTCACAACAATCAATTAGCACACTGGGAATTTTGTGATTGGCAGAGTTTTTTAAGTACGAAGGATGGATTGCTCTATGAAAAGCCTTTAAACACAGTAGAGGAATGGTCAGAAAAAATAAATATGATTACTGGGTATGATAAGCAATTTCTTTTTGAAGCATTAGAAATATATAAAGGTTTATCTGAGTTAAACTCTCGGTGATTATATTAAAAAAGTGGCGCTTTTTACTATAAAAAGCGTCTTTCTTTATGACTAGTTCGAGATTGTTGAGTAACCATACTAGTAATCTCAGTGTTGGTTGATAAGTTAATGATTATGTCATTCAAGAGCTGCTCATTCATCTTTGTTCATTATTAGCTGAAAAGTATTCATTAATTGATGAAGAATAAATCTATAGATATTAAGCAATGTTATTCAATGTGAAGGAAGTGACGATTGATCTAGATGAACCTTTTTTTTGACAAATAATTCATTAAGTATTATAAGTGATTAACAATGATATTATGGAGCGGCGGTTTAAATATAATCACGTGTAAGGGTCTAACATTTAAGTAAACTGATGAGGAAAAAGAAGTGTTTGGAGTTGAATGTGAGATTATTAAATGTATTTATTTGTAATTTAAATGATTATGTGTTAAAATGACCATAGTCATAAATTGACTATGGTCATTTTAATGGAGAGGAGGAAAATCTATGTTACGGGAAGAACGAAAAAAAGAATTAAAAAAACAGATATTTCTTAAATCAATTGAATTGTTTAAGGAATATGGGTATGACAATGTGACAGTTGAAAATATTGCTTCTTCATGTGGAATCGCTAAAGGTACATTTTTTAATTACTTTCCGAAGAAGGAACACGTTTTATTGTATTTAGGTCATTCTCAGAACGATTTACTTCAAGAGATCATAAGAAAACATCAGGATTTAAAAATTAAAAAAAAGCTTCTACTTATTTTTAAAGAATTATTATCCGTCTATTTGGAAAATACTGATCTCCTAAAGCTTACGCTATCTGAAACCATTAGATCAGCATTAAAGGATGAAACAAGAAATATTGGTCTTTTTAAAGAAAGTTTAGCTGAATTGCTCGAAGACGCTATAACAAATGACATGCTACCTACACATTTTTCCTCAAAGACGATTGCCTCAGTACTAATAGGAATCTATTTTAATACTTTAATTAGTTGGTCTGTTAATGAAGGCCAAAGTAACGATATCTTTATTATTTTCCAAGATCAGTTTGAAGTGGCTTGGCAAGGAATTGATGGAGGCTCGAAGTACGAAAACCTACAGTAGGAGGTAATATGGTGCAGCTATTATTTATTTACTTACCGGTAACGATTTTAGGTTTAGTTAGCTTGTTGCATTTTTATTGGCTTTTTGGTGGTACATGGGGATTTCAAGCTTCATTACCAGAAAAAACAGAGGGAGGCGCATTGTTTACCCCTAGATGGTTTGAAACCCTCATTGTTGCAGTCGGGTTAATTGGCGTGGGGGTTATATTATTAGGTCAAAATGAACTCATTTCATTTTGGGAATTAAATTCTTGGATGAAATGGGCTAGTATCATTCTTACATTCATTTTCTTGATTAGAGCAATAGGTGATTTTAAATATTTGGGGTTCTTTAAGAGAGTGAAAAATACAACCTTTTCAACATACGATACAATATTATATTCCCCTCTTTGCTTGTATTTAGGAATTTCTTTCATGATTTCATGGCTACAATAATGTTTGAGATACTTAGTTAAGTAAGGAGATGTGTATTCTTATTAGCCTGCAATAAATTCTTTAATTAATCTTTAGATATGGGTCTTTCAGGAAGAAGGATGTCATTGTATATGGTTGTCTTCACACTAACCATAAACACGATCGTGGCATCGCTTCTTCCTTAAGGTGATGACAACAAGCAACAAAGTTTACGATAACAGTTTTAGTAGAGGTTTAATAAATACATTAGCAGAGTATTTAGATCATTTTATTGAATCAACGTTTCTTTTGGCTGCTTACCTTTGTTTCAATCAACATATACATTGAATAAACAAAGGCTTTTATGACGTTGTCACATTTAAGTGTTGGGGGTCAGGCCCCCAGCGGAATTTCTAAGACAACTGTCGTTCCTTTACCTTCGGTGGAATGTATTAGAATAGAACCTCCAGCAGCTTTTGCTCTTTCCTTCATACTAAACAGGCCTACTCCACGCGATATTTTATCAATATTAAAACCTTTGCCTTTGTCTTCAATGACTACACGTATTTCTTCATCCATTTCTCTAATGGTAACAGTTGCGTCTTCGGTATGAGCATATTTTCTAATGTTCGTAAGAGCCTCCTGAATAATTCTATAAATAGTGATTTCTTTATTTGAGTTTAACCGGTAATTTAAGAAACAATCAAAATGGACGCTAATATGATAATATTCTGTATAACGGACCAAATAAGATCTAATGGCAGGAATGAGACCTAAATCATCCAGAACAGATGGACGCAATTCCCAAGAAATATCACGAAGCTCTTCAATAATTTCAGTCGCTTCATCTTGCAGTTGATCAAGTAGTGGATGGTTTATTTCTTCCTTCAGCCTATTAATCGTTATGAGATGGCTATATAAATTTTGTCCTATGCCATCATGAAGCTCTCGTGATAGGCGTTTCCTTTCATCTTCCTGTATATCAATGATTTTTGTCATCATTTTTTTAAGCTCTTCTTCAGCATTTTTTCTTTGAGTCACCTCATGGCGAATGGCTAAATGCTGATAAGGTATCCCATCCTCATTTAAGAACGGTACAATAGTAGTATCCACCCAATAATACGTACCATCCTTCGCTCTGTTTTTTAATTCGCCTTTCCAAACATGACCTGAGGAAATTGTTGTCCAAAGCTCTTTAAAAAACTCTTTGGAATGATGGCCAGAATTAATAATTGTATGATCTTTCCCAAGAAGCTCGTCCTTTGAGTATTTTGAGATCTTACAAAATTGATCATTAACATAGTTAATGATACCTCTTTGGTCTGTGATCGCGACAATGGAGGAGGCATCGAGCGCAAATTTAAGGTCAACAAGTTCATTCAATTGGTAGCTTTGTTGCTCGTTTAATCTCGACCTATCTTTTACAGTGTATAAGTTCATGAGAAAGAATAACTCGTCATGTAGTTTAAAAGAGCTTATTTTAATAAAAAGTGAGAATGTGTGACCATCACGGTGTCTGCCGTATTGGTGTATGATCTTACCTTCACGATTTTCATTAATAACTATGTCAGGAAGTATGTATGACAGCGTCTTTCCGATTAATTCTTTTGCCTCATAACCAAAATTGTTACATCCGTGCTGGTTTATATATGAGATGATGCCAGAACCATTAATGAGAATGGTAGCATCTCTTGAACCAGGATCAATCTTAGTAGGATCAAGTGAAAGATGATTCCTGTCCATATTATTGGCCTCCAGTTGCATTAAATTAGTCTGTTTAATTTCTCTTCCAATATTTTCGCTGTTTCTCTAACTGTTGCTTGTTCGCGTTCATTTATAGCTCTTTTTTCCCTGTTACCTGCCAATATGACTCCTTTAGGGATGTTATTTGAAAAAATCGGGACAGCATAAGCAAAAAGAATATTTTCAGCAAGCATAATAGGATACTCCAGCGCCTTTCCCAATATTTTTTCGGGGAAATTTTCTATATACATGGGTCTACCTGTAGAAATCACTCTCCCAGCTATCCCTTTGCCAAACCTAAGTGTTATGCGTTTATATTTATCGTTGCTGTTTCCAGCAGCATAATGCCATTTTATGTTGGGCCCTTCCGTATTTTGCAGGGCTAAGCCAATAAAATCGCATTTTAATTGTAATAATAATTTTTCACATACTTGATTAATCTGCTCATCGCAGGCTGCCAACCTACTTACTTTATATTCCATAGCCTAATAACCCCTTTTTTAATGCAAAAGCTACAAGCTCTGGACGAGTTTTCATTTTAAGTTTTTCCATCAGATTTCCTTTATGCGTTTCCACAGTTTTCACACTGATGACTAATTTTTCACCAATATCCTTATTAGAAAAACCTTTAGCAATCAATGTAAGGACCTCTTTTTCCCTATTTGATAATAAGTTAAAAGTGTCGGCATTTCCATCTTTCACATTTCCGAGATATTCTTCCATCAATCGTTTCGTAGCATTAGGGTGCAAATAGGCATCGCCATTTGCAACAGAGCGAATAGCAGCAACCAACTCATCATGTGGCGCGCTTTTTAAAATACAGCCTGATGCACCTGCTTGGATAGCTCTGAATAAATATTCTTCGTCATCATGCATTGTTAAAATGAGAATGGCTATATTAGGCATAAGCTTTTTTAATTCTGATGTCGCGGATAAACCATCTTTACCATGGGGCATACTTAAGTCCATAACGACAACATCCGGATTAAGTTCAAGCGCCTGTTGAATGCCCTCATTCCCCTCAGAAGCCTCACCAACAACCTGCATATCCCCTTGGTTGTTTAATAGCATTTTTAATCCCATTCGTACGACAGCATGGTCATCGCATAGCAAAATTGTAATCAATCCCGCTCCCCCTTACTAATGTTTGCACTTATATTATAGTCATTATGTTAAAAAAGAAACAAGGGAATATGCTATGCACACCCCTTGCCTATATGTTTCTCTATAACGGAAGGGTGATGTCTATTGAAGTCCCTTCTCCTATATTAGAAGTAATGGTGCACGTGCCTCCGATTAACACTAATCGTTCGATCATAGCTGCAAGACCTGTGGATTTTTTCATGCCGGTATTCACATCAAAGCCTTTGCCAGAATCGTGAATGTTTATTTGTAACACCTTAGGTTTCCACATGAAAGTAATATGAGCTTTCATTACATCTGCGTACCTTGCTATATTAGCTAAGGCTTCCTGACACACTCGAAATAGCGTAATGTTTGTTCGTTCATCCATTCTCATTTCATCACCTTCGCTTACTAACTCCACAATAACCCCATATGTTGAAGTATAAAGCTTTAAGTAGCTTTTCAAAGCAGGCAGTAAGCCAAGAGTAGGAAGGGTAGGTGGATGCAATTCGACTGCAAGAATACGCATTTCATTTATTGTTTTTTCTAGCATTTGCGTCATATCATCAATATATTCTTTCGTTCCTTGTTGATCTATTGCCGTTCTTAAAAAGTCTATACTCGTATATAAGCTATAGAGGTTTTGACTCACTCCTTCATGCAATTCTAGAGCAATTCGTTTAATTTCATCCTCTTGAGACTGAATAATATATGATGAAACATTCTTTTGCTTTTTAGGCATGTCTTTCATGCACCCCCCTTATTTCTTTAACATTTAAAGTATTATTGCAGTACACGAGGTCTTATTTATGATGCTTTTGCAACTTCTTTTTCTTTTGAGTGTACCTTTCGCTGATAATAATACCAGTTTAATACTAATGAAACGACATACAATCCAATAAAGATATAAAAAGCATTGACTGGTGTTCCTGTTGATTCAACAGACCACCCAAATAGTTTTGGAATAAAGAATGAACCATATGCTGCAAATGCAGCTGTAATTCCTAAAACAGGAGCTGCTTCTTTAACAGGGAAGATACCAGGTATCATTTGGAACGTTGATCCAGAACCGATTCCAGATGCAATAAATAACAGTAGGAATGATGCAAGGAAACCAGAGAAAACTTCCATATTTGTGAAATAGATTACACCTAAAGATCCAGAGATCATTGATATAAATACCCAAGCGGTAACAATTGCTCCTCCGAATTTATCAGACATCCAGCCGCCAACTGGTCGTGCTGCTGCAGCAAGAAATGCACCTAGGAAAGCGACAGACAGATATTCTGGGAATTGAGCTTTTAATAATAAAGGAAAAGCTGCTGCATAACCGATAAATGAACCGAATGTAGCTACGTAAAGAACGGTCATAACCCATGTATGCTTGCGTTTAAGAACAACAAATTGATCTGATACAGATTGTTTTGCAGTAGGAATATTATCCATTCCGAAATATGCAACAATGGTCAATATGACGATAGGTACAACCCAGATAAATGCAGCATTGTGTAGCCATATTTCTTCACCGTTTGTGAGTTGTTGCCCTTTTCCTAAAAACGCTAAAGATCCAGTTGCAATAATAAGTGGTGTTACAAATTGTACTACAGACACACCCATATTACCTAATCCACCATTAATACCCAAGGCCGTTCCCTTTTCTTTCTTAGGGAAGAAGAAGCTCATATTAGCTGAGCTTGATGAAAAATTCCCTCCACCAAGTCCACAAAGTGCTGCTAGCAATAGCATAACTGAATATGGAGTTTCAGGGTTTTGAACCGCAAACCCAATTCCGATTGCAGGAATTGCAAGGATTGCTGTTGAGAATACTGTCCAGTTACGTCCACCGAATGTTCCTACGGCAAAAGTGTAAAAGAATCGTAATGTTGCACCTACAAGTCCAGGAACTGCAGCTAGTGTAAATAGCTGCTCAGCCGTAAAGTTAAAACCGATATCATTTAAGCGTACAGCTACTACTGACCAAATTTGCCATACAATAAAAGCCATCATTAATGTTGGAACTGATATCCACAAATTTCTTGTCGCATGTTTTTTTCCTTCTTGCTGCCAAAACTTGTCATCTTCTGGGTTCCACTGGGTAATTCGTTTGTTCTTACTCATGTTAGTCACTCACCTTTCTAATTACGTAATATAATTCTTGTTCTGAATCAAAAGCTTTCCATTCATTATCGTGTTTGTTTACATGTGAACTTAACGGGACAGCAAAGAAGTTCATATGATCAAAATAAATGCGCAAATGAGTCTCATCTGGACACAAAGCTGTTTTTTGAATGATTTTAGGTACAAAGGGAGCTTTGTCATCATCCTGATCATCGTAAATAGCTACCTCCACATTTTGTAGGACAAAAGTATCCAAGTCATTTTTGTTAACGAGTTCCACAAGTGCTGCACCCTTTCTTAGGAGGATATATATACATTTTGTATCCTTGTAAATATTCCCAGAATTGGTCGCGAGCGTGGTCTTCGATATAATGGATTGTTTCTTCTTCAGATTTCCATCTGCTCATACCCTTAATCTCAGCTACGACGATATCGATGCCTTGCTCGTTCTTTTCTTCAAGATACCAGTTTAAGTTAACATCATTGAACAGTTCGGTTAGCATAGGCTCAACAACAGATATAAAGTTGCCATTTGACTTCCTTACGAAACAAAAATCAATATAAGTTTCACTGTTCATCACATTCACGCCTCACGTTAATCGTCTTTTTATAAGCTAGTATTGCTAAGAGGAATGATACAAAGTTTAAACCGGCAAAAATCAACACATTTACATAGTTTCCATAATAGTATTGATGGACCATATATTGGGTAAAGATAATATTTAACAATAAAATAGCGCTTAAGATGATTACACCTATATAGCTACGTTTCATAACGCTTCACCCTTTCTGCATAAATTGCACCGTTTTCAACTTTGACCTTTATTTCAGGAAGAGGTCTTCTTGGAGGTCCGGCAGTAGGTGCACCTGTTTCAACATCAAATTTGCCATGATGGCAAGGACAAATCATTTCACCTTCCTCCTTCACCCAGAAAACTGGGCAGCGTAAATGTGTGCATGCATTCTGATATGCAACATATTTGTTTTCTGCTAAGCGAATCAAAATGGCGTCATCATGCTCACTAGGAAACTTGAATTCTACTGCATCGCCAATTGGCAACTTGCTTACGTCAGTTATTTTCTTAAGTGGATATTCTTTGTCTCCTAGACCCATTAATTCTTTAGCTGCTACTGCGCCCCATGGAAGAGAAGAAACTGCGAATACACCTGCAGCTCCAACCAATGTTTTCATAAACCCACGTCTGTCTAGCCTTCTTTCATTATTTCGCTCTATATTATGAGTGTAATTATCTTCATTAAAGGGGATTTTGTTGTTATCAGACATCCCTCATCCCTCCTAATATAACTTTGTAATGCCTTGCAGGATCCCAGGCAGATTTACTTTCACGTTTGTTTCACCTTCTAGGTATGGCATGCTTGTAACCCATTTGTCGTTATCAAGGTTAAATTGCTTCTTTTTATTTGCAATTTCCTCATCTGTCAACCATTGAAGTGTGTTGGAAGGGCATACGCTAGCACACATAGGTGGAATTCCGTCTTTTGTTCGATCTATACATAAATCGCATTTATACATTAAGTTCTGTTCTGTATCAAATTTCGGTATGCCATAAGGACATGCGATTGTACAGTTTTGACAGCCGATGCATTTCTCAACAAGTGCTGATAATACTGCCCCTGTTTCATGTATTTGGATAGCCTGGGCTGGGCAGCTTCTTGCACATGCTGGATTTTCGCAGTGTAGACACATAAGAGGCATCGTCTGCCGGTTAACAAGAGGGTTAACATCATAAACGTAGTTCCTGTTACGTTCTTCATGTCCACCACATTGCGTACATGCAGCGAGGCATGATCGGCACCCTATACAGTTTTCAAGTTCTAAGTACAGCCTCTTTTTCATTTATTGCACCTTCTTTATTTCGACTTTTTCCAATTGTGCAGCACAAGCCTTAAATTCAGGCATTCGCGACATGGGGTCTAGCGCTGCAATTGTTAATAGGTTAATAGAATCCTCGTTACCAAAGTGATACGGAACAAAAACGGTATCCTTTCGAATCGCTTCTGTTATTTTTACTTTATAAATTGCTTCGCCTCTTCTAGTAAACAAGCGGACTTGTTCCTCGTGGTCCATATTGTATTTAGCGGCCGTTTCCGGATGAATTTCCACAAAAGGCTCTGGGCACATGTCATGAAGGAACGATATTCTTCTTGTTTGGTTTCCAGATAGATAGTGATAGACAACTCGTCCAGTTGTTAAACGAAGAGGATATTTATCACATGGCTCCTCTGCAGGAGGACGATAAGGAAGTGCACATATTTTTGCTTTTCCGTCCGGATGATAGAATTTCTTATCTAAAAACATATGTGGAGTACCCTCATCATGCTCATCCTTACAAGGCCAAAACACCCCATCTTGCTTATCGATTTTGTCCCATGTTGCACCATAGTAGTCTGCATTACCACCTTTTGTTGCCAATCTGAACTCATCTGCAATAGCTTTAGCTGTTGTCAAATGAGAGAAGTATTTACCACGTCCTAGGCGTTCAGCGAGTTCAACTTGTATTTGCCAATCAGGCTTCGATTCTCCTACAGGTTCTTGAGCTTTATTAATCTTGATAATACGCCCTTCAATATTAGTAACTGTTCCTTCATCCTCTGACCAAGTGACTGCAGGGAGAACGACATCAGCAAATTGTGCTGATTCAGATAGATAGAAATCCGCACAAACCATGAAATCTAAATTCTTTAATGTTTTGCGAACATAGTTTAGATTTGGTGCAGAAACTGCCGGATTAGAGCAGAGGAGGTATAAACCTCGAATTGTTTTCTCCTCCATTAGCTCGAACATTTCATAAGCTGATACACCAGCTTGTGGCATTTCATCAGGTGTAATATTCCAAACCTTGCATATATCTTTTACATGTTCAGGGTTAGTAATTTTGCGGTAACCTGGAAGTAAATCTGATTTCTGTCCGTGCTCCCTGCCACCTTGACCGTTACCTTGCCCTGTAAAAGTTGCAACACCTGACTTCGGACGGCCGATTTTCCCTGTAACAAGCGCCATATTTGTATAACCAGAAACATTATCTACCCCTTTGTGTTGCTGTTCCACTCCACGGGCAAACATAACAACTGCATTTGGTGCCTTACCGTACAGCTCTGCTGCACGAATAATTTTTTCAGGTGCTACACCTGTCAGCATGCTCGTGTATTCTGGTGTGTAATCTTTTACAAGCTCTTTCGTTTCTTCAAAACCATTTGTGTGGTTATTGATAAAATCTTCATCTATATAGCCCAATTGGATTAGCTGATTCACAATGCCATTAGCAAGTGCCAGGTCAGTACCAGGCTGTAGATCTAGGTGAAGGTCAGCTCTTCTTGCAATTGGTGTTTCACGCGGGTCAACTACAATGATATAGCCGCCTCTTTCTTGCACGTTCCAAATCCTAAACATGGATGTTGGGTGACATTCAGCAGTATTGCTTCCAGCGATAAATAAGCAGTCTGTCTCATGGATATCTGTCCATGGAAGCGTAGAGCCTCTATCAACACCAAATGTACGGAGAAATCCTCCAGCTGCACTTGACATACAAAAGCGACCGTTATAATCTATATAGCGTGTTCCGAGAGCAACCCGAGCGAATTTCCCAGTTAAATAACACTTTTCATTTGTCATGGACACGCCACTGAATACCGATAAAGTATCTTTACCATACTCTTTTTGAAGCTCTATGAATTTCTTTGAAATCAGATCATACGCTTCATCCCAGCTTGCTTCGCGAAAACCTTCCGTAGTACCTTTGAGTGCAGCATTATCACGGATCAACGGCTTTAACAAGCGGTCTTTATGATTTGTCTGCTGATAGGCTGTTACACCTTTAGGGCACATCTTTCCGACCGTAACTGGCCAATCATAACGAGGTTCAACCCCAATTATTTTATTTGTATGGGTATTAACACGCAGATTCATCCCGCATTGCATACCACAATAGCTGCAATGTGTTTTGACTAATGTTTCATTTGGATGGTATACATTCTCAACTTCCTTATAAAACTTATCCCTTTGCATTCTGGTTTGCCTCCTTGACCTTCACTTCATGGGTAGGGAACCCTGAAAATTGTGCAATTCGATACTTTCTTCTGCATGGAAGACACAATTCCGCTAGCTGATGACCATCTTTCGTTGTGAATTGAATATCATTCACGTTAAGAACATCGACGACATCTTGCGATTGTTCTGATGATACAAATTGATCTCCACAAACTTTACATTCTTTCATCGACTTCTCAGCATAATGCTCTCTATAGTTTCGAGCAAGTACACTCATTGGACGGAAAGGAATGTGTGCTAGCTTGCCGAATGGTAGATAGATTAACGTAATAATGACTGACCACTGATGAATTAATGACATTGCTGGCTGTCCCGCACCGTCTAAAAAAATGTTCATAAACGTTAGAGATAAACCTGTTATGCTCACAAGAAGTAGCATATATAGAGGCATGAAGTCATAAAGGAATTTCTGCTCTGCTCTTGCTTGCATATTTTTTAGGCGACGGTACAATGCCATACATACGCCTGTAATGACCATAACCGCAGTGATGTTTAGTGCATTATAAGAAAGATTTGCAATGATGCCCTCCGCAGGGACAGTCATTACTTTTATGCCGAATGCAATAATGTTATAGAAGCCATTGTCATCCATCGTAAAATACATCCATCCAAAAACGAGAGGAAAGGTGACGAGGCAAGATAGAATACATCCCCATCCAATTAACACGTGTTGAGTCCATCGGTAAATTCCCCTATTCCAGATGAAATTGTATGTTGCAAGATGATCAACGGAAGTTTTTGGTGTAGACTTTCTAAATAACAATTTTAGCCCTTTTTTCAAAATGATCTTTGTTGGTGGACGTTCTCCCCAAGCAATAAATCGATAGAAGAAGCCTCCTAGAAAGACGATTGTTCCAACCATATATCCATAGAGGTTCAAATCTATATGTGTAAACATCCTAGTCCCTATAAAAGATAAAATTGCAAGTGCTGTTACTGATAAGAACATTGACTTAGCAAAGTTCGATGCAAACGCATTGTTTAGATGGCTTCCTGTTTTTTGATTGACTGCAGCTTTTGCTTGCATGTAAACTCCTCCTTATTCACGAACAATTACCATAATTCAATTGTAAATGAGGGAAAGGAGATTACATATCGGGGAACTTCTCTATTCGAAGGGGGAAATTCCCCTATTTTTTTATAAGTATTTGTTAAGCAAAATGAATCAATTGCCAAAAGGATAGTAAAGAGAAGGAGGTTAGGGGAGTGTACAAGTAATGACACTATCAAAATGCTATTACCCTGAGGTGATTTACTTTTGCAGTTTGCATTTGGATTGTTATTGTTCGGGCTATTATTCATGCCATTGTTCCAATTGTTTTGTTATATTTCTTCATATTAATAAGACTGCTCAGTAAAATAGCGAAATAGGTGAAACCTTTGTAGCAAGAAAACGTATTACTTTTTAAAGGATTTTTTATTAAAAATGGACAGTGCGATGAGTTTTAAGAGAGTTCAATGTTAATAAAAGTAAAAAAAGATGTATCAGTACTTATCTTAGAACGAAAAGCAACAATCAATGCAACAACAGCCGTTATTTACTTAAGTATGGTGCCATTATATGAGGTCCTTCAGGTGGGTGGGGGTCTACTATATTTAATATAAAGTAAAATGTAATACTCATGGAGGAGACTTAATGACTACAGCGATTTTAACAGTTATTTTTATGATTCCTATATATGCATTGTTAATTTGGGCTTATATTTCTCCCGAGGAAAGTATGTTATTTGGGAATAGATGGATGTACAAGGGAGAACCAGAGCTTTCAGAAGAAGTGATTCGCTATAGGAAGTTTGTATCTCTTATGATTATGATTGGACTACCTATTGTAATAATTAGTTTCATGTTTGAGCTCTATTTCCTCAGATTCATCTCCATTATAGGATTAGCTATTGCTTTCATGTTCGGGATATTAAAAATATTTAAATGAAATGAGATGTACAAATGATTAGATGCAGTAGCTGAGGAAGCTGCTGTTTTTTTGATGTTTATGAATTTATAGTGTAAAAGATATCTCAAATAAATGTAATCGTCGGTTATGATGAGGGACGATTCTATAATTATTAACGAAAGTCTTATATATTGCTCATGTTACTAACATAAGACACCAGATATAGATTTATACAGTTGTCACCATATTAATGGGGAAAAGAAGCCACAAACGTTAAGTTTGTATGGCTTTAGACTTAAACAACATTTGATGTGCAAAAACCTATAAAGAAGGTTTATATAGTAAAGAGTAGAATTATTAATTAACATTCTATTTCTATTGTTTAGTTAGATTACTGGAACTCTTATCTAGCATTTATTGCGTAATTAAATCTACTTTATTGCTCAAATCATAGGGCAACAATGTAGTATAAATGACAGGAGTTCACCTGTCTAATAGGAAATTACATTGTAAGTGAAAGAACAGAAATGATTGACTTTAGAGTAGTTGAAAGGGGTGAATGGATATAAGAGTTCATATTATTGGTGGAGCAGGGAGTGGGAAAACATATACTGCTAAGCAGTTAAGTGAAATGTATAAAATACCACACTTAGATTTAGATCAAATATTTTGGGATCATCAAGCAGAAGAGTATGGTATAAAAGCTTCTGCACCTATGCGGGATAACAATCTGAAAGGGTTTGTGGAACACCCTTCATGGATTATAGAAGGAGTATATTTCACTTGGTTAGCCCCTAGCTTCGCACTGGCTGATCAAATATTTGTCCTTCAAACACCGTTATCAATACAGGAAAATAGAATTTGGAGTAGATTCCAAAAAAGAAAAACAGGTTTATTACCTTCAACTAAAAAAGAAACAACTCAAAGCATACAACAGTTAATTGAATGGAACAAAAAATATAATCAAGACTTCCTACCGAATTTTATTAGAAATACGGATTATAAAGATAAAATAATACAATTCGAAAACAGTGAAAGTATTATAGAGCATGTTAGCAAATTATTAAGTTAGTGAGACTTAGTCTATTGAAACTTAACTGTAACTTCACTTGTTTCAGCATTAATAATTTCTCCAAATTATATAAGAATACTGACCATTGTATAAAGTCTATTCCTATTTACGATACAAACTGTGTGATATATGAAAAATGCAATATAAAATCATTGAGCATCTAAAGTGAGTAACTCCGATAAATTCGTAGAATCACATAAATTGTTGAGAACCTTCAATTGAAGGTTCTTCTTTAAAATCTTTAGTTGCTACTTGTGCTACATTAGAACAGCTAGAATAGGTTTTAGTGCTAGATTGTCGGTATATATAGAAGGAGTATTTATTGTATGATAGACAGCAACCTTACAAAAAAACCTTGCTGAGAAATTAAAGTGCATATAGATAGCTACTATTTGTTAATGTATCGACGCTTTCTTAAACTTTACAATGAATGTTCCTATTACGGAGCCGAAAAGCACACTAATAAACAAAAAGAAAAAGCCCATAGCTTCCCAGCCATTAAGGGTAAAAAAACTAATTATCGCGAATGCCAAAGTAATAACGGATAAAATTGTTCCTGGTAACCAGTACAATGTTGGCTTCCGCTTGCTAACCAATGTGGAAGAAAACCCAACAATAATAATAACTGCAACAAAAGAATAAACAAAGATTTGCACAAATTCACCTACTTTCCTTTTTGTAGGAACATTTATAGCTCTCTTACCCATCAAATTTGCAATTTCCCTACATCATCAGAAAATGAATCATGAAGTTGGCATTTATTACTATTCTTATGCAGGTCCTTGCTGATTTTATTAACAGAAAAAATACCGATAAGTGTCTTTAAATGACTATAGGTGTTTTCGAGTTAATTTTTACTTTTCAATCTAAGATTTAAGCACGTATCAACCTGGCGTTCATGGCATCTTTTCTACTAATATACAATAAGTGAAGTTTCATTAAAACTCTTCATACTGTCCATTTTTAATAAGAATAGCAACAATGTTGTCTTAGTGAAAATAGTTACAAAGAGAGCCATGTCTACAAACAAAATGTTTGTATAGTTGAATAGAAACAAAATTCAACTATTTATTTTTTTGTACAAGGATAATCGGCCTGTTAATTGTGGAAGAATATAGATAATAATGAGGGAGGAGAAGGAAAGTGAATCAACATTATACTAAGAAACTTTGTATTATACCAATTTTTAAGTTAAACATCGTCGTTATATTTTTCAGGGTTTTCATGATTCTTTTCATTCTACTTTCTTGTTTATTCTATTCGGTTAGTCCTGTAAAAGCTGAGCAAGATTATTCAGAGGAAACTACATCGAGAAGTAAGGTTGCATATATAACTATAGATGATGGCCCTTCGGAATATACTGAGAAATTTTTAGATCTATTTGATAAATATAATGTAAAAGTAACCTTCTTTATGCTCGATGGCTATATGAGAAAATATCCAAACATCGTTAAAGAAGTAATAAAGAAAGGTCACAGTATCGGCCTTCATGGTGTGACCCATGATGCTCGTCATGTATATGCATCACTGGAAAATGTTATTAATGAAATGGAAAAAGAACGAATAACGCTCCAAACAATAACCGGTATTGATACTACATTAATTCGTACGCCATATGGAAGTAAACCCTTTTTTGAGGAAGGGTGGAAGGAAGCGATTCAAGATATTGGCTATCAAATATGGGATTGGAACATAGATAGCGAAGATTGGGTAACCCAAGATGAAAGAATGGTTGAAAATGTTATTAATGATGTCAAGAACCTTGAGCTAAAGAATGAACAACCAGTTATTTTATTTCATGATACAAAAGCTACATGTGAACATATAGAAGCAGTAATTGTTTATCTACTTGATCAAGGATATGATATACGCTCCATTGATGATTCCATACCACCTTTCACTTGGTGATATGGAGTCAGCCTTGTTGTCATACTTTGTGCTGAGCGTACGCTAAACTCTATATTCAAATGAATTTTAAACGTAAGCTTGGGGTTTGGTTGATGGTTATAATCATTTCTGTTGAAAATTTACCTATTAGTAGATAAAATATATTAATAGTAAATCTAAGGCTTTTAATATTATATCAAGTTTAAAGTTTCAAAATGGAGGTAAAAAAAGATGAACGATCCTATCATAATTGTGGGTGCTGGCTTAAGTGGTCTACGTGCTGCTTCTTTATTAATTGCACAAGGCATCAATTGTAGGGTTTTGGAAAGTAGAGGGAGAATTGGAGGTAGAGTTTTAAGTAATTTGGGGCTAGGTATTCACGGTCTTGACAAGTTTGATTTGGGACCGACATGGTTCTGGCCGCACTATGAGCCGGTTATAACTAGCCTTGTTAAAGAACTTGGGTTACATACATTTGATCAGCACATCAAAGGAACTAATCTTTTGGAACGGTTTAAGAATGAACCAGCACAGAGATATTTGTTACCAGAAGGAGCTGTTGAGAGGTCTACCCGCTTCAAAGGTGGAGTACAATCTCTCATTGATGCCGTGGCAGCTACGCTACCTCCCGGGACAATCGAGATGAACACGCGTGTAACAACAATTCGATGGGAAGGTGTTGAAGAAATTACTGTTGAAGCGCTCGTTGGAAGCAAAAAAAAATATTTTCGACCAAGAGCTGTCATTCTTGCATTGCCTCCTAGACTTGTAGCAAATCACATTGATTTTTCACCTTCTCTCTCAACGGAACTTATGGGGAGCCTCCTTAATAAGCCTACGTGGATGGGAGGACAGGCAAAGGTGATTGCGGTTTATGACCGACCTTTTTGGAGAGAACATGGACTTTCTGGTCAAGTAACGAGCTGGATTGGTCCATTGCAGGAAATACATGATGCTTCACCTCAAATTGGTTCAGGAGCACTTTTCGGTTTCTTTAGGATAACAGCGAAAATGCGTCAAGGACTAGGCGAAGAAAAGATATTCAAACTAGTCGTGGAGCAGTTGACTCGGCTATTTGGAGCACCAGCGAATAACCCGGTAGATTTGCTATATAAGGATTGGTCAACTGATAATAAGACAGCGGTAGCAGAGGATATCACTTCACTTAGCGATTTTCCAAGGTATGGTCCACCGACAGGAATTCGTGCGTGGGAAAAGAAGTTATTTTTTGCAGGTACAGAAACTGATTCTGAGTTTGGGGGACATCTTGAAGGAGCTTTACGATCAGCTGAGCGTGTGGTGTCTGAAATTAATGAAATATACAAAGCTCCCTTATAACTTACAATATTCTATACTGTCTCATTTCAACAAAGCACAGTAAGGCATGATTTGTGCTTTTTGTATTTAAGATTTTGAAATAAATGTTCTTAAGAAATTCTTCATTTTTATCATACTTTAGATTTAAGATTTAGCTTGTACAATAATTAGTATGTAAAGCAAACGATTAGAATCATAGAACAATAATAATATGTAGCAAATCAAGCTAAACCCAAATTTACAAGGAGGAATAAGTCATGAAAACTGCCAAACAATATATGGTATCTCCATCAGAACCATTCCGTAGATATGCACAGGATTTAGGGATTGATTATTCAAACAAAACAGTAGATGAGATTGAAGATTTAATTGTTGAAACATTAGCTGATCTTGAAGAATCGAAAAAAGTATTCCGACTTGTTCAATTCTTTAACATGATCAGGTTTCGTTTTCATGCGCTTGTTTTAAGAACTTGAACTCATTTTACAATTTTCCATACATCATTATCATAATTAATAGAAACAACAAATACCTCTTTCATTCCAAGCTTACCGCAACGTTTGACGGTTTCTCGTCTAAAAATCTAGCCTTTCATCACCCACTTTTTTTTATTACTGTAATTTGATTATAAGAGCCATTTCCTCTTTTAAAACAGGCTGTTTTCGCATGATCGTTGTTCTTTTTCTACTTGTACTAGGACTTCGCAACAATAAAAAAACGTAGAAGGAACAAGTAGTTAAAGTTCAAATGAATATAATGTTATTCGTAGTCATCAAATAAGTTCATTTTTGATAAATATTTTAGAGTTTAACACTAAAAAAATATATTGTAAAAATTCTTATTATTTGAAATAATTGTATTTATGGTATCTTACTTAGAAGGGGATCAAGCGGTATTTTCGCATTGATTGTCGTTTTTCGTAGTACTGTAAAACGATAGCTATAAAGTCTATCTTATTACTTTTGATTTAGGAACTATAGCAACAAAGTTTACAAAATGAGTCTTTAAAAAAAGTAGGAGGTATGGTGATGAGTATTCCTGTTTTAAATGAAATTGGGACCGTTTTTATTCCAGTAAGTAATATAGAAAATGCACGTGATTGGTATTGTGACATTTTAGGTTTACCTGTAGACGGAGAAGTTCAGTTTGGTCATATATATGTAATGCCTATGAAAGGTTCGGGTATTGTATTAGACAGTAAAATATTTTCAGAGGAAAATATTTTTAAAACGCCATTATTTCATTTTAATACAGAAGATATTGAGGCAGCTTATACATATATGAAACAAAAAGGGGTTCAGTTAACTTCTGAAATTGAACATAATCATTATTTTAATTTCAAAGATCCTGACGGAAATCACTTAATGATTTGTAAGTGTTAATGTTATGAAAATATCTCTCTATAGCTCAAATGAAAAACTACTCCCTTAGGATACGAGAGTAGTTTCTTTATATTTTATACGATAATTCATTTTACTTGTTCAAATTCGTTTTCAATTTCTTTAGAGGGCTTTTCTCCTACTAAACTTACGATCACGATGGCTAATGATGCAAAAATAAATCCTGGTACAATTTCGTAAAGATCAAACAGGCCACCTTCAGCATTTTTCCAAAGCATAACAGTCAGTGCCCCTACAAACAACCCAGCAGCCGCTCCACTTCCATTCATCCGCTTCCAAAATAGCGAAAAGAGGATTACTGGACCGAATGCAGCACCAAAACCTGCCCAAGCGTAGCTTACTAGCTCTAGTACTGAGCTCTCAGGATTTGAGGCTAGAAGGATGGCAATAATAGCAATGATTACAACAGATAATCGACTAATCCACACTAACTCACGATCGCCAGCTTGCTTTTTGTACAACGATTTATAAAAGTCTTCAACGACTGCACTTGATGATACGAGTAACTGAGAGTCAATTGTACTCATAATTGCAGCTAATATTGCAGCTAATAAAAACCCAGAAACCCAAGGATCAAATAATACTTGCGTAAATTCAATAAATACAATTTCGGGATTTGCTAAAGGTACATCTGCAAAATAGGCAATTCCGACAAACCCGGTAAAAACTGCACCTAACGCAGCTAGTATCATCCAAGTCATCCCTATTAACCTAGCAGTGGGAATATCTTTTACGGATTTTATAGCCATAAATCTTGCTAAAATATGTGGCTGACCGAAATACCCAAGTCCCCAAGCTAATAAGGAAACAACTCCAATAAAGGTTGTATCGGCAGCAGCATCTAAATAAGTTGGATCAATCGATGCTACTCGATCTATCGTTTCACCGATCCCCCCCATTTCGGTGATGGCTACTATAGGGACAATAACCAAAGCAAGAAACATTAAAATACCTTGCACAAAATCCGTCCAACTAACAGCAAGAAAACCACCTAAAAATGTATATGAAACAATGACGAGTGCACCAATCCATAAAGCAGAGCTATACGATAAACCGAATGAGTTTTCAAACAAAATGGCTCCGCCAACCATTCCTGAAGATATGTATAAGGTGAAAAATATGAGGATAACAACAGCAGACGTGATGCGTAAAATCTTTGATCGATCTTTGAAGCGGTTTTCTAAGAAATCTGGAATCGTAATTGAGTTGTTGGATATTTCAGTATAAACCCTAAGTCGTCGAGCAACGAATTGCCAATTTAAATAGGCACCGATAGCTAATCCTACTGTAATCCATAGCGCATTCATACCTGAAAGATAGGCTGATCCAGGTAAACCTAATAACAACCAGCTACTCATATCAGAAGCCCCAGCGCTAAGTGCCGTTACTCCTGGACCTAAATTTCTCCCACCTAATACATAATCTGATAAGTTTTTTGTTAAACGATAGGAGATAAAACCGATAACGAGCATTAAAATGAGATATACAATGAAAGTAATAAGAGTTGCTTCATGCATTATGAATTCCTCCTTTCAAGTAGATAAGTCAAAACAGATAATGCAATTAACAAAGGCATACTAAATAGTAATAGATAGGATGTAATTGATAAGCTTGCCATTGATTACCCTCCTTATGTGCTATGTAAAATTATGCTACCACGGTATTGAATGCGCTTTCAATAAGCTTGAACAATATTAGGAGTATATTAACGAAATAGTAAGTATTTGGTATGAATGATGTATATATATCAACTAAATAGCGTCTTATCGACATATAATAGCGTTTATCGTAATTTTTGGATATTTACACCATCGTATAATACTGGTGTAATAAAAGGATATTTTATTGAAAGCAGGGAATCAAGTATGAACGTTGATAAAAAAATCACTAACCAATTCAACTCTTTGCTCACTCATGTGAGAAATTCCTCCAATAATGTAAATTGTACAGGTTCAAGTGTGATGGTTATTCACAAGAATAAAATGGTTTTAGAAAAATATTGGGGTAAGCATTCAAAAGCTCCGACTGCAAGACTAATTCAAGAAGATTCTCAATTTCATGTCGCATCTGTGCGAAAAAGCTATATTGGTTTTGCTGTCGCGTATGCTGTCCATCATGGATTCGTTAAATCAATAGATGATGAAGTGACAAAGTATCTTCCAATGAAAACTTCAGAGTCATTACAGTACACTTCGATAAGACATTTGCTTACACATACACATGGTTTAATGGAAACTGCTAACGGAACGATCGTTAGAGAATTTCTACCGGGTGAAAATTGGGCTTATCGAAATATAGGGGTAAATTTATTAACGCAAATTGTCAAAAATACTACAGGAAAAACAGTCGCTCAAATTCTTAATGAACAAGTGTTCCGTCCTTTAGAACTAAATGAAACAGGGTGGCATGGAGAATATAATGACAAGTTAGTAGAAGTAATTAGAGATAGTGACAGACATTGGTCATCTCACAAAAGTGAAGACGGCGACAAAATGAATATGTATGTATCTACGAGAGATCTTGCATATTGGGGGTATATTCATTTAAAGCAAGGTGAAATAAATGGGAAACAGCTAATTAATAAAGAGCTTTTGAGGTTAGCTACATCCCTTCAAAGTCCAAAATTAATACATGATGACCTTCCGCAGAACGGCTTTTTATGGTTTGTTAAAGATTTGCCCGCAAAAAAGACAGAGATTGGAGCACTTGTTCCACAAGGGTCGTATCAGATTTTAGGATACACAAATGTTGCCGTGTTGGTTATTCCTAAATATGATACTGTAGCAGTCCGTATGTTTAATAGTTTTGGTTCACCCCCTGGGAACGACTACTTAGCGGATATTAGGTCTTTCGGTGATACAGTAATGAAGTGCTTAGATGAAGGCTAGTAAAACTATTGTTGTGAAGCAATAATGGCAAGGAGTACTTGGGCATGATGAAAGAGGGTGAGGTATCGATATGGTGGAAACAATGAAAGATTAAAAGAGAGAAACGGTTTAGTTGAATGTTTGAAAGCATGATAGCTTAAGAGGGAAATTCGATCAATAACTTATATTTTGTAAGACTGTTTACGCATTAGGTGTTGTTTTTGTACTAATTTTCTCTGACAGAACTTATTGAATGAAAGTGCAACAAATGTAGCTCGAAAAGCTTTAGTTTACGAAAAGAGTCTTATAAAAAACCATGTGGGGTAGGCTCTCCACATGGTAATCCTTTAACTATGTGTCTTCTCTTCTTTCTCCAAACCCTATTATATTCCCGTTGCAGTCTTTGATATGGAATTCTTCCATACCGTACCAAGTTGTGTATAAGTCTTTTACGACTTCAACTTTTGTTTTGATTTCTTCATAGAATTCTTTCACTCCCTCTATTTCTAAATAAAAGCAGGCAGATGTTCCAAATGTTATGTCTTTAAATGCAGGTACATCTTCTGCCATACTTTTTGGTGTTTGAAACATAAGCTGTATTTGATCCTTGCTCATAATGGAAAAAACATAGTCTTTATTTTCATTTATTTGATTGTCGGTATTTTGATTACGATCTACGATCATCTCGATCTGAAAACCTAACACATCTTGATAGAATATTATGGATTGGTTAATATTTTCCACAATAAAGTTTGTTGTGAATTTTTTTAGTTTCATTAGATTTGCTCCTTTAAATTAATTTCTGATTTTTCTTTTCCAATTGAATTCCTTTTATCTGAATAACGATGACACATGTTCTGTGCAAGCTGGAAAATCTCATTTCGCATAGCTTCTGGTTCTACCACATGAGCATTTAATCCGAGAGAGAAAAAATAGTTCACAGTATAATTCCACTCTGTTGTTGGACACATGTAATCAATTTCCCATTCGTTATCTGTGATGTTTTTTACTAGATGTCCGATATGAGGGTCTTGCTCCAATTGTAATGCACCTTGATAAGTTAATTTTGCAATAACTCGTATAGGAGGGGCAGGGCTTGTTGCGTCCTCTTCACTAGGTTTTTGACTAGGTGTCATGTTGTCTGTTGATTCAATGACTTCAATGTTGTCCATGCGGTCAACTCTAAAAATGCGATCTTCTTGATGCAAATGAGAGTAGGCTTCGCAATACCAAAATCCGTGAGCAGTGTATACTCTTTTAGGGAGGATTTTGACCCAGCGGTGATGATTTTTGGATCTATATTTTATGTTCAACCACTGTGAGTTTACCGTATATTCTAGCAATGACATTAACAAAGGGGTTTTGTAATTTCTATTAGGAACTTCTAATTCGACATGATTAAGAATTGGGTCTATTTGTTCCAATGTTTCATCAGGTATGATTGCTTTAATTTTATCTAGTGCTGTCCATCTTTCTTGATTAAAAGGAGTGTCTTGTATTTTTGTCATTGCACGAAGAGCGAATAGTATAGCTAACCCTTCTTTTACATCAAATTGTAGTGGTGGTAGCTGATAGCCATCCATTAAATGAAAACCTCCACTAGGACCAGTCATAGAATATAGAGGAATGCCGATTTCGGATAATGCTTGCATGTCTCGTAAGATGGTTCTTTTTGATACTTCAAATTTAGCTGCTAAAGATTGTGCAGTTTCTGATTTATGCTGTAATGCAATGAGTATTGCCATCAGCCTGTCAGCCCTTTTCACATTGTGTCACCTCCTTAACAAGTATCTAAAGACATTATAACAAGGTATTAGTGACATTATGTTTGTCACCAATTATAAAAAACTGAAAGTTAATATTTTTTATGGTTCAAATATAAGGCTTTATAGGTCAACATTCGAATTAATTCGGTCAATTTTGAATATTTATAGGTCAAATTCGTATATTATTGGGTCAAAATCAAATAGATATCGGACAATCAACAAAATTCTACCAAACTGTCTGTGTAACTTTGAAAGGAGATATTCTTCTTACATAGAATAGCTTAACTTAAGGGGAGATGAAACGATGTTAGAGCTAAAAAACATGATTGAAAACCTACCAGAAAACGAAGCAAAAACATTTTTGTATTTTATTTTACGTAGAATCGATATGGAAAAAGAACCAAACAATGAAGAGGCACAGCATCTCATAAAATATCTTCAACAGACTATTGATGACTTTATTCGTATAAAAAGAGAACAACCTATAAATTATAAAGAGTTTGAAAAAGTACATATCGTCTTTGGTGTCTCTGCTGGAGGTAGTCTTAAAAATGGGTTAAAAAATTTAGACAAGCATCATACTGAGAAGATTATCTCTTTCCGAGACACTTTCTCTGTAGGTCCATTAACGGATTTAGGGGATTCTAACGGTTTAAGCAATAGATATCACTGGTTAAAAAATCATTTAATTTTTGAAGATGGGGAAATAGAGAAAGATATTATACGCTTTAAAGATACAATACGCGAGTTGATTGCAATTCCTTTACATATTCCCATCGTTATTTGGGCTGGAGAAAATGCTCATGAACAAACTGGATTAAGATTTGTTTTGCACTTGTTAAAAGATAAGCGTAACCCTATATTTTGTATAAATTCTTCCTTATCTTATATAGACGTATATAAAAATCATGAAATTAATTATAAGCCTTTGCATACAGGAGAGCTTGCTACTGATAAATTATTAAGTATTTATGAGAAAAATAGTGAGCTTCAGCAGCCTATGTCTATGGAAGAACGAAAACAGCTTGAGGAAGTATGGGTAGAGCTATCAACGACTCATGAAGTACTGAGAATATGGGAACAAGGAAAAATACTTAGTGTTGATGAAGATTACTATGATGAATATATTATTAATACCGCAAAAGAATTACATCAAAAACGACAACATACTGATTTTTTGAAGTGTGCTACAGTGATAGGTCATGCCATTGGTCATTTAGAGCAATACCACGGTGATTTGTTTTTTGAATATCGAGTGAGACATTTAATCTTGAACGGAATTTTCGAGATCCAAGGTGTACCAAAAGCAATGAGGTTTTATAGTGTGAAATTACGTGAAATTTCTTAAACTAACTGTTAATAAAAAATCCAGTTCCTTTGAGCGGAATTGGATTTTTTCTAGTTAACTTTAATTTGTAACGTTTGATGATGGATATCGTCTATAAAAAATAAAAGGTAGGAGGCAATGAAATGACCTTTCATAGATATACGTTGTTTTCTGTTTTGATATTCACCTTTGCTTTAATAGGTTGTAGCGAATCACAAAGAAACGAACAACCCAACGCTTCGATTGTAACATTAGGTGGCAAAACGATTTCAAGTGTATTAGTCACTATTACGAACAATGTGAACAAACCTCAAATTTATTACACATCAGAAAATATCATAGCCATTCAAACATTTGTGGCAGCAATTAAAGATGCAAATAGAATGCCTGGTATAGTTGATGTTAGTCGTTCTGACTATGTGGTTTCATTAAATTTTGAAGATGAATCGACTGAACAATATTTTTTATGGTTAGATTCAGATAGTGGCTCTATTATGAATCGAGCAGACACACATACATTGTATACATTACCTCTCCATGCTATAGAAGAGCTAAACGAATATATTAAGTAGAATTTCTGATTTCTTACCTTTGTCTTTAAAAGAAGGACTTATTGAAAAAAAGTAGAAAATTTATGATGGAGACTTCATTACTTAGGCTCACACAAAATTGAGAGATGATTTGCCAACCTGTTCGAGAGATAGTATCTCTTCTACAAGATCGTTTATAAAGTACATTGACCTTAAACCAACTTCAACCTTTATGATAAATTTCAATAAGAGAAAAATTTCTAATATTGTATGTGGAATGGGCTTATTTCGTAAAATATGGTTACTACTTTTACTAAAAATGGACAATATAAATAGTTATTTTTTGAACTCAATAATTTTAAAAGTTTGCCACGAGCACTAGATGTATACGTGCTAATATCTAAGTACGAAAAACCTATAATCTACCCATTCTTTCTCTTATGAAAATATCTTTTTTGAAAGAGGTGCTCAATATGTTATGTTCATCTATTGGTTGGGACGGTGGTTTCATTATGGTCGATTCTGATAAATTTGAAGAGGGGGTTGAATGGTATGTGCAGTATATGGGGTGGGAATGTATCGACCAATTCCAAACTCATGTAGGAAAAAAAGCATTCTTTCGTCTTCCTATTCGTGATCATTTTGAACAAATTACATTGAAATCGTTTGAATCAAATATAGAGCATTTTCAAAAGGATGCTCAAAATGAAGGTCATGCTCGGCTAACATTTGATGTTGGAGATATTGATAAGACGCTGGATTATTTTCAAACAAACAATATTATTGTTTCTGATGTAAGGGAACTCGCTAATGGGATAAAAACATTTGATATAAGCGCTTTTAATGGTGCGAGATTAACAGCTATACATAACCCCGAGCTTGAAGGAGAGTACCCTCAGGCTAGGTTAATTAAATTTGGAACTACAATATCTACCATTATAGGAGTTTCTAATCTTGAGCGATCAGCAAACTGGTATATAGATAATTTTGGAATGGAAATAATAACTAGATTTCCAGATACTCGAGCAGTCCTTATGCACGCTTTTACTTCATCATGGAATGGGAAGAGAAAACCAATACAAATATTATTAGAAGAAATGATAGACAGTGATTTTGAACAATCTAACCCAACTGTACGAGTTTATTTTGATTTAAAACAAAAGAACATGTTTTTCAACACGTATGAATTGTTTAAAGAAAGAGGAGTAACAACGTCCCAAATTGCTGGGAATCCAAATATGTGGGCTGGTTTTCATGTGTATGATCCAGATGGTAACCGCATAAATCTGTGGACGTATCAGATCAGCTAACTTTAATTGGGATGTGAATGTAGATGAAGATAAACGATTTTGCTCAAAAAACAGGTATACCATCTAGTACTTTACGTTTTTATGACCGGAAACAAGTTCTTGTCCCTGAAGAAAGATTAGCTAACGGATACCGTATGTATACAGAAAATCAAATTAAGCAAGCTCAGTTTATACATTCGCTTCGACAGGCAGATGTTTCTATCACTGATATTCAACTATATTTAACAGCTGATCAAGAAACAAAATCAAAGCTTGTTATGGGTTGGAGAGAAAATATCGAATCAAAGCTTTCTGCATTACATATTGCACAAAAGTACTTAGGAGGCTTTCATCCAGAGAATGAAGGTATTTACTTAGTTAAATGGAATGAACCTAAAGATTTTATATGGTTTACACATACAGTTGAACGAAAAATGAGTCCATTTCACGCATTTATTGAGTCTGATCGACATAAAGCTCTACAACTTGGTTTGACGATTATGCCTGAAATTTACATAAGAACACATGAAACAAATAACACTCAAATGACAGGAGAAATTGGCTTCCAAATTAAGAGTTATTATAATGAAGTAAGCGAAGAAGGAATTAATTTCCAATCTTATCCACCTACGCTTTTCACTACGATCAAGTATCCTATTCATAATGAGTATATTTGTTTTCATTATATGAAAGTTATCCAGCAGTATGGGTTTATTCCTAAGGGTCAAAAAATGGAGCGTTACGAAAGTGAGGATGCTACTTATTTTCAGCTAATGATACCTGTAATGCATTCTGTCAACTAGAAGAAGAAATGATGTGATGTAGAAAACTCATACTGAAAAAGAAAAATAGATTTTTTGAAGCAGGTGAACAACTTGACAAGTAATGATGATCATGTCAAAGCTGTTGTCCAAGCGGTAGAATATATGAAAAAAAACTTAGATAAAGAGATTACGACTGAAGAATTAGCATCACTTGTGGGCTATAGCTCTTTCCATTTTTCAAGGTTTTTTAAAGAAGTAACAGGAATATCACCTCGTCATTATTTGTCTGCGCTACGCATTGAGGCGGGTAAGCAAATGCTTGTCAGACATTCCTCTCCATCTATTGTCAAGACGATGATGTCCATAGGTTTTAGCAGCCTAGGAAGCTTTAGTGCAAAATTCAAACAATTTGTAGGTTTACCACCGAAGCAGTTTCAGGTAACTACAAACGACTTATATCATTTTGTTAATCAATACACAGAAGGAGAAAATTCAGTTAATCAATACTTTCACCCACCAGTTCTCACCTGTCATATAGAAGCACCAGCTGGATTTAAAGGGTTTATATTTGTTGGCTTATTTCCTCGACCGATCCCTGACGAAAGACCAGTTATTGGAACTGCATTTACTCAAAAACAATCGAGCTGTATATTTTCTCAAATCCCTACTGGGACTTATTATGCTCTTGCTGTAGGTATACCACTAAGCTTGAATCCTAAAGATTATTTCTTGCTAGAACATGCCTTCCGTGGGATGTACGATGACCCGATTCAAGTTACAGGTACTACAGATAAGGAGGTACACATTAAGTTAAGGAGCCCTTTGCCGTTCGATCCTCCGATCTTAATTAACTTACCACAATTATTATTAGAAGAGGTACAAAAAGTGCGGAAAAAATGACTGTAAAAAATCACTTGAAAAGGATGTGCATATCAATACGTTTGTCTTAGACTGTATTTGCTTATAATGAGGGGGCACATTCCTTCTTTTCCCATTGCAGAGGATACACAATACCTTGTCCGTAGTTACTATAAAAAAGCAAACTAGGAGAAATTTTATCTCTGAATTATTGATAAAATAAGGATGTAAACAATAAGGAGGTCATGTTATGTTAAACAAAGTTTGTGTCATTACGGTTAAAGTAGATAATTTACAAGAAGCAATTCACTTTTATACAAAGATGTTGGACTTTAAAGTGTCTGAGCATTATGGTGACAAGATAGTTAGTTTAGTACAAGATGAAGTACCAATTGTTCTAGAGGAAACAGGGAAGAAAAATACTGCATCAAACCAAAATGTGTTATTTGGTATTATATCAGAGGATCTTGATAAGGATTTGACGGAGTTAAAATCCAGAGGGGTAAGGCTCCTATTCAGTGAACCTAAACCATGCCCACCAGGTCGTTACCTTGTCATAGAGGATCCAGCAGGAAATCAAATTGAACTTGTTGAGTTTTCAAACTTTAATTGATTATATTTGTACATTCAGAACTGTCAAAGGATTTTATTTTCGCTGAGCTTCACAAATCAATCTGTTTACTTTCATGAAGCAAGTGTACGTTATGATTAGAAAAACAACAAGGAAATTACTAATCTTAACTAAGGCTCTTTTCTTGAAATTTATTCCTATTGTTTATCCATTTAGTGATTATATATTGTAAGTCATCGTTGTACAGAAGTAAAGATGCTACGAACTCTAGTTGTGTACGGTGTATTTCTAAATACGAAAAACAACAATCAACGTAAAAACATCCTAGACTAAGGTCAATAGTGCGTGAGGGTATAGTATTACATCATATTCTCGCAATCAATAAAATTAATTCCATATATAAGGAGAGGGTTTTGTTGAAAACATCTACAGGAAAAAGTATCTTGAAAAAGGATGTTCTTATTAATGCTCCATTAGATCTTGTGTGGTATGCATGGACGAATTCCGATAGAGTTTCCAAATGGTTTGCACCTATAACTGTAGTTGAACCTAAGGAAGGTGGAGCATTTGAGTTATATTTTGATCCTGAAAATGTTGAAGGTATGAATACGAAAGGTTGCAAAATAAAAAGATTTGTTCCAACAAAGCAATTAGAATTCACTTGGAAAGGTCCTGATCAGTTTGCTTCCATTATGAACAACCAAGATGACCTTACACTTGTAAATGTTCTTTTTGAAGAAGAGGAAGAAAAAACTAAGGTTACACTTGAACATTTTGGGTGGGGATTCGGAGCATCTTGGGAAGAAGCATTTAAATGGCATGAAATGGCATGGCAGGGAGCGCTCGGAAGTCTGAAATCTGCATTAGAGAAGGGTGAAGGCGAACTTTGTTGCCAGCCAGAATAAGCGTATTTAAATGGTGAAGTATGATCTTTCTAATCTTCTTATATAATCATTCGCTGTTACATAATATAAAAAAAGGTGCTATTTGGAATATAATAGCGAATGATTAAATTGAAGGGGATTTAGTTATAAATGAATATAGGTGTCACTTTTCAAGTGAGAGTACCAATTGTGCGATGGAACGAGAGGTTTTTCAATAGAAAGTCTGATTTTATCGTAGTAAAAGAGAGTCTTGCAGTGTTTGAAATTTAGATTTTTACTACTATTTCCATTCATTACTTCGGTATTAATTTTCTTTACTACGTTAGAGATATACGAACGAAGAGAGAAGAAAGGTTTACAAAATGGCATTGATTTTGATCACTAGAATGAAAGAATATAGGGCTAAGCATAACATTTCACAAAGTGAGCTTGCTAATGCTGTTGGTGTAAGGCGTGAGACAATAGGGAATATTGAAAACGGTAAATATAATCCGTCTCTTAAGTTAGCAATGGATATCGCAAAAATATTAAATGCGACTGTAGAAGAGTTATATACATTTAAAGATGAGAACGAGGTAACAAGATGAGCAAACACAAAAACAATATTTTTGCAGATAACATGGAAAAATATCGAGATCCAGAATACTACGACCTCCAGTTTGAACATTATATGAAAGATTTACCACTACTGTTGGAATGGGCAGAGAAGCAGCGAGGTACTATTGTTGATCTAGCCTGTGGTACCGGTAGAATAACGATACCATTAGCTAAACGTGGCTTTAGCATGATAGGTATCGATATAAATGATGGTATGTTGAAAAGAGCAAAAGAGAAAACGAATGATACGAAGTTTTCAATTCAATGGATGATGCAGGATTGTATGAAGCTATCCCTAGAAAATAAAAGCTCGTTTATGTACATGACGGGAAACTCATTTCAACACTTTTTAACGAATGATTCACAAGATCAATTATTAACTTCTGTACATAGTAACCTTTCAAAAGAAGGGATATTTATTTTTGGAACAAGGTATCCAAATGTAAGGGACTGGGACGACCAAGCGGAAAAGAAAACTACGTATATAGATAAGCGTAACCGAAGCGTAGTTGAATATCGCAGTGAGTCGTATCATTCACTTACACAAGTTTTACATTGTGAATCTCGAAGAGAAATTATTAATAATGATGGAGATGTGATTACTACAGAAAAAGATAGTATTTCGTTACGCTATGTCTTTCCGCTAGAAATGGAAAGGTTATTAAACCAACATGGGTTCATTATTATTGATGAATACGGCTCTTGGGATCAAACTCCGTTAAATGAAAGTAGTCAAGAAATGATCTATGTTTGTAAGAAAGTATAGTCCTTAATCACTCGGTTAAGCTCTCTAACAACAATAGAATTTAATCTTGTATCATTTTGAGAATAAAAGAATGAAAGGTTTAATTAACAATGTAGCTTTTCATGCCATGATTCATAATTACTTATACATGACTGAATGGTGGGATAGATTAATTGAATGATGGTAGGAAGAAAGTAAAGTAAAGTTAGGTGATGTACTAATAATGAGTTATTCATAATGTATCTGTAAGAGTGTTGCCTCATAAGCTAAAAATTTGGCTTATGAGGCAGTACTTTAAATGTTTCAGCATTATTTACTATTGTTAATGAACTCTACTACAACACCATTATTTCTTAAAATATGGTTGATCATTTTACCGTTGTGAACATAAACTCTATCACGGAATTCATTTACTTCACCATTGCTATATTTAAATTCTATCACTCTTTTTCCATTTTCTTTTGCAATTAAATTAGCAGTTTCAACATCTTCCCATTTGTATAGTTTTTCTTTTGTAGAGGCGGTTTGATTGACTACAATACCATCATTTGTCATATAAAGATAATCATTCATGCCAAAGAAGATCAAGATTGCAGAAACCACTGTTACAACTAGCAACATACTGTTTGTAATAAGCTTCTTCACCTTTTTACTTGATAAAAATACATAAAGCATTAAGGCTAGCCCTATAAGACCTAATGCTATTCCAATTAGAAAGTATGCTGATAGGTTCGGCGCAAAATACCATGAATATTCCAAACCTTCAACAAACAATGATTGAAAAATCCGAATAATGAAAAAAGGAGCTAGCCAGCAAGATAATAATAAAATGACTCCTATTGAAAATAGTATAGTGTGTTTAGATGAAAACATAATATCCTCCTTTTCAAAGTTACAAAAAATTTACCATTTATCTACAAAAATTGCAATATAGTAGAGAATTTTTATTGGGAATTGTAGAAAGGTAAGGAAGTACTATTTCCTATCATTTTCGTTACTGACTCTTATTGTTACATCATGTTTCTTTAAAGTTTCATTAATAATCTTCATATTACTTTTGTAAACTGCATCTTGAAGCTCAAGCTCTACTCCGTTCGTGTATGTAAGCTTAATAACCTTATGTCCATTACCAATGCCAATAAAAGAAGCAACTTCAATATCCTCCCATTTATATAACTCTTCTGTTAATGAAAATTTATCATTAAGTAATATCCCATCAGTCGTCATATATAAGTAACTATGCAAACTAAAATACATCAAAATGATTGAGGCAGTAGTAAAGATAACTAGTACTGTTCTTGCAATTATCTTTTTCACTAATTTACTTACTAAAAAGACATAAATGAACAGCCCCACTCCGATCAGTCCGAATCCTAAGGCTAGCATTATGTACCCTGGAGTAAGAGGGGTAAAATACCATGAATGGTTAAAATTGTCAGCTATACCAAATAACCTTTGGAAAAAATAAAGATAAACAGGAGCAATTATACTTGATAAAGTGAATACCAACCCTATTGCAAACATCAAATTGTGCTTTTCCGAAAACATACTATCCCTCCAATTTGTAGTAATTACGTTGAAATATAAGTTATTAAACTACCAGATGATAAAAGTCTTATGTGCCGAATAGCACTTTTTTTATTTATCTAATTATTTTTACGGAACTAAATAGAAAAAGTTCCATAATATTTTGAAAAATTACAATATTTTCTACAAAATAAAAAAGTAAATTCACTAATGGTCAGTGCTGGGTGATACTATCTGTATACAATAAGATTTCATGGCATTTTTTCTACTTTTATAATTAATGAGCATTCATCAAAAAACATTTTACTGTAAATTTTTAGATGAAAATAACCAAAACAAAACGATGCGTAGCTGTTCAAATTTGAGGAAAAAACAGCAAGTTAAGAAACTAAATAAAAGCAAATTTAAATGGATATCTGTATTGAAATAGCCTTTTTGTTATGTTAAAATAAACCAATTTGTGCAAAGGGGGAATTCAATTGAACTTATATTATAGTAATCGTGCTCAAGAGTATGAAAGGGTATATTACAGAAATGATGAAGTACGACAGAAGGAGCAAAAGGCGATTCGTGAATCGATGAGTACACTATTTGTAAACAAACATGTGCTAGAAGTTGCGTGTGGAACGGGTTATTGGACGCAGTTTGTTGCTCAAGTTGCATCCAAAATTACTGCTATTGACTTTTCAAGTGAAGTATTAGAGATAGCAGTAGAAAAAAATCTACCATCTAATAAAGTTCTTTTTCAGCAGGCAAATGCATACGAGTTGAATAAAGTTCAAGGAAATTTTAATGCGAGTTTTGCTAACTTTTGGTTCTCTCATATTCCTAAAAATCAAATTGAAGAATTCTTAAAACAACTTCATACACGAGTTGGTACAGGAGCACAAATATTTTTGGCTGATAATATATATATTGAATCAGTTGGTGGTTCCTTAATTGAAAAAGCAGGTAGTAAAGATACATATAAATTAAGAACATTAGAAAACGGTTCACAATATGAAGTAATTAAAAATTATTATAACGAAGCTGAATTGGGTGAAATTTTTACACCTTATGCTAGAAATTTAGACATAGCGATTGGTCAATGTTTTTGGTGGATATCTTATCTAGTAAAATAACAAATAATTACTAATATATAGACACTCAATTAGGAGCGTCAACTGAGGTGAGGTTATGAATCTATTTTGTAAAAGTGCCTTTAGGCAAATAAATGTTCTTGCTCAATCAATATGTGACATACTTGACAAGCTAGAGGATACTGATTTAACAAGAAGACCTACTGAAAATAAACAGTCAATCGGTGAACTACTAAAACATATCTCCATGATTTGTGAAGCTGATTTACATATTTCAGATGAAAAGACGATAGAAGAAATGGAAAGTTATTATTCATCAAAAGTAATTAGTAGCAAAGAGGAAATTAACCAGGAGTTAATGAATAACGTTCAGTTATTGCAAGAAAGGTACGCATTATATAGTGAGGAAGAATTAATGGTGAGGACTACTTCATACTGGGGAGTTACATATACCCGTTTTGATTGGTTATTAGAAATTGTCGCTCACCTATATCATCATAGAGGGCAGTTACATGCGATACTTGTTCATTTTTACAAGCAGGATCCTAATATTCTTTTATTTGAGTAATTTATAGAGTTTTGTCTGTTTCATAAATAAGTAATATCTATATCATTCATCAGTCGTGCATGTATCGTACATAGTATAGTAGGCATGACTAGATGTGGGTGGATTAAGCTAGCAATATGTAGAAAGTTACTTATTAAATTACGGTAAGTAAAGATTTATAGTTGAAACATATATCGCTACTGTTGGAAAAAAGATGAAATGTAAAGATGCTTTAACTACTTCAAATAGTTAATCATCTTTTCTATGTGGGTAATATATTTCTAGTTTTAAATAAGTAATAATTAGTGAAAGAACAGGTGGATTGGTTATTCCGCCTGTTCTTTCACTATTATTTAACTATTGTAGCTTCCGAAAAGAATGAAAATAAAGCATTATAAACATAATTAGGATAATTAGTGTTGAGAAAACAAATAAAATTCTTACTGAAAACCACTCTGCCCACAAACCTGCAATGAATAATCCAAGAGGTAGTGTAAGTTTCATAAGCATTGATGACGTACCTGAAACACGACCTAATAGGTGATTAGGTGTAAATTCTTGTCGGATTGTAAAATATACAATATTACTCATTGTAATTGCAAACGTGCGGATGGCTAGTGAAATTCCAATTGCCCACCATGTTGGAGCAACTATAAGTACCCCCATTGCACATGCATCAATGAGTAAACAAAATGTAAAAATGTTTCCTCTTCCAAATTGTTTACGAATGTGGTTAATAATCGCAGCACCTAGTAACCCTCCAATAGCAGAAATGCTAAACATTAACCCGACTTGAGCAGATGTAGCTCCTAGTTGATCTTTTACATAAAAAATAAGTACCCCTGTTACAAGACTCGCTGCGAAATTTACAAATAGTATGGTGATTGTTGGTGTTAATAACGTCTTATTAAAGAACAGTTCATCAATACCTTCTTTTATATCACGTAACATTGAATTATGCTGTTTTGTCGCGTGGTTATCTGCAGGCAAACTGATAAGCTGTACACAAATGTGAAGTATGAATAAACATACCATGTATACCATCAAAGTTGAAGTGTAAGAAAATACTAGTAGAGCAGCACCAGCTAATCCAGGCCCGATCATTTGGATAAAAGTATTAACGAATGACATTTGTGCATTTGCAGAAGTTAATTGTTCCTTTGTAACAATTTGTGGTAAAACTGAATGGTTAGCATTTCCAAATGTATATCCTGCCGAAGAAAGAATAAATCCTAGTATGTATAAATGCCAGATGGCCAACTGATCGGTCAGGAGTAGTAAGATAATTCCAGTCATTGATGCAACTTGTATAAAACTCGTCCAGGCCATCATTTTTTTGCGATTAAATCGATCTACAAACACGCCCACAATCATCCCAATAAAAATATTTGGGAAAAACTCTATCGCACGCATAGTACTCATCGCTAGTGCTGATTGACTTATATCATAAATGAGCAATGGGATTGTAATAATATACATTTGCATGCCGAAATTTGAAATCATTGAACCAAACCAAATAAGTAGAAAGTTTTTATTTCTCCATAATGTTAATTGAGCGCTCCGCTGTTGTGCGGTCTGAACTGACATTCATATCCCCCTTGTCGTTTAGTGTAGTAGTTGAGGGTGTTCTTCCCCTTTCTTTCTCAGTCGTTGTTGTCCTCTTTTTTAAACACGCATTAGTAGTGTAAAATATAAAAAGGTGAATAAAAAGTGAGATGTTTAAATTAAATTGTTCACCTTTTATTGGGGGATAAGATGAAATACTTTGATTATTTAATAAAACTTACTGAACACTTTAAACCTGGAGTTGGGAATGAAACAACCATCTTTGATATATCTAAGCTCTTAACTTGTTCAGAGCGTCATGTGAAAACGATTGTTCAGTATTTAAATGAAGAAGGTTATATTAATTGGAAAGTCCAGAGAGGGCGAGGGAAGAAGCCAACAATTACGATTATTTATTCTAATGAGCAGCTTTGTCTCAATTACGCAAAACAAAAAATTCAACAAGGTCAATATCAACAAGCATTTCGCATTGTGGAAAATTTAGGTGATTCTTCACGAATTGATATCCAAGAGTGGTTTATAAAGCATGTAGGCTTCTCACGACTACAACAAAGAAATAAAGCTGGCGAAAATTTAGATATTCTGACATACCCTTTTTATGAAACTGATTTATCGATGGATCCACTACATATTCAATCCCGTCACGATTCCCATATGGTACAACAAATTTTTGATAGGCTTGTAGAATATGATCCAAATACAAGTCAGCTAAAACCAAGTATTGCCCATAGCTGGGAAAGTGTTGATGGAAAGCTGTGGACCTTTTATTTACACAAAGGGATAAAGTTTCATCATGGTAGAGCGTTAACAAGTGAGGATGTAAAATTAACTTTTAGTAGGTATCCGAAAAAGGATATTCTTATGACTAACATAGAATATATAGAAATAATTGACAAGGATGTTATCCAGTTTCAATTAAAGAATGTTGATTATTTATTTCCGCGTCATTTATCGGGAATGAAATTCTCCATTGTACCTCTAGAAGTGGTTAAAAATGATTATGAGAACTTCCGTAGATTTCCTGTTGGAAGCGGACCTTATAAAATTACGCAACACAATGAAAATAAAATTCGGTTAGAGGTATTTGCCAAATATTTTGGAGTTAGGCCGTGGTTAGATAGAATAGAGATTATTAAAACCCCAACTCCATTTAAAGGAGATGAGGGACTTCCGTTATTATTACATTCTTTAGACGAATCATGGGAGCAAGTAAGAATGCTAGAAAAAGGAGCAGCCTTTATTGCATTTAACTGTAAGGAAAATGGGCCACTGAGAGATCAAGATTTTCGTGAGGTAATCAGTAGCTCGTTAAATCAGCAGGATTATTTAGCCGAAAAAGAAAGTAGACGAGCTGCGTGTAGTTTTGTAACAGATCGGTCAATTGAAAACAGTGTTATTAATGTTAAGAATTGTAGCATGGTAAGTGATACAGAAATAATACTGAAGATTGGAGTGCAGCAAATTCGAGATGGAGTAAATTTTGAGGAGGAAGCCAAAATCCTGCAAAAGCAATTACTTAAAGTAAATATCACTTCACATATTGAACTAGTAGATTTTCATCGTTTTAGCGGATATGAAGAGTTTCAAGATTTTGATCTATTTGTCGGAGGGATTGCTCTTGCAGATGACCAGCTATTATCAGTAATTACTGCACTTCAATCACAAGTCATAAATATTTATCACTTTCTAAATGAACCAATGAGACAATACGTTGACCGACAAGTTTCCTACATACAACAATTAACTGATGAATCTGACCGATGGAAAACGTACTTTCAAACAGAAGAGTATTTGAAAGGAAACTACGCTATCTGTTTTTTATACCATCGTTATCATACTGTGTACAAGTCTAAAAACAGTCGATATGTAAATTTAGAACTCGATAGTAACGGAAGAGTCGATTATCGGAAGGTATGGAAGAGAGCTGGTCAACTTGAGAATCCAACATAGGTCATGGTACAACATATATTAAGTTATATTTTATTCAAAGGGGAATAACAGTGATTCGAAGATATAAGCTTGAAGATATCAATTATATTATTAGTGCTCATTACGAGATTTATCATAAGGAATACCATTATGATGAATCATTTAAAGAATTTATTCAGAAAAAAGTTTGGGATATCGTCAATAGATCCCATGTTAGAGAAAATATATGGGTAGTAGAAAAAGATGGAGATCTGAAAGGTTCAGTTTGTATTAATCAGTTTGATAGCGAAATTGCTCAGCTAGGTTTATTTCTTATAGACCCCCTTTCAAGAGGTCTAGGTATAGGTAGCGAATTAATAAAGACAGCCATCAAATTCTCAATAGAAAAAAAGTATAAGAAAATAATTTTGTGGACAAATAGTGACTTAACAGCTGCAAGAAATCTATATAAAAAGTTTGGATTTAAAATAGTAGAAACACAAGAAGTTGTTTTATCTAACATTAATATGGTTGAGGAACGTTGGGAGCTAAGTCTGAATAGTGATGGGGAGAGAAAAGGTGAAAATTAGAAAAGCAGTTTTAAAAGATGTAAAGTCAATTGCAAAAGTACATGTAGATAGTTGGAAGACTACATACAAACATATTGTAACAGACGAGTATTTAAACAAGTTATCCTATAAAAGTCGGGAACAACTATGGGAAGAGATTATCCCAAGTGGAAACGTATATGTTGCGGAAAATAATCAAGGTCAAATTGTTGGCTTTGCAAATGGTGGAAGGGAGAGGTCTAGACAGTATGATGACTACGAGGGAGAGTTATATGCCATCTATCTGTTGCAAGATTTTCAAGGATGTGGCATAGGGAAACAACTTATAATGCCAGTTATCGAACATCTAAAACAATTAAAGATACATAGTATGGTTGTGTTTGTCTTGGAAGATAATAGCGCGTGTCAATTTTATGAAGCTCTTGGTGGTAAAAAAATTGACTCGTTGGAAATTGAAATAGCCGGGAAGAAATTGAATGAAGTCGTTTATGGGTGGAGTGACATAGATTATATTTTCTCATAAATTTTTATGTCGAGTAAGGCGCGCTTCCATTACTATATAACAGACTGGTGGTCATGGTTTAGGCTCATGGAATAGTATCTTAACCCTCTGTTTTAACGCAGTCAAATTTTTATTCCTTTGATATAATACCAAATAGCAGAGAAATTTGTATGATCGAGTAAAAGTTTTTAAGAATGATGTATGAAGACTAAATTTTATATATAATGAACAATTAAGGGGGTGGATGAAAAATGGCAAACGAATTATCTTTGCCAAAGTTAAATATGTCCCATGCAAAGCCTGCGGTTGGGGGCGATTCTTTGCATGGGTGGACATTGAGGTAACTCGAGTGTTCAAAGCTTAAGCAACCTCTTAACGTCGCCCGTAAGCTCTTTCCTAAATGTGGCTTTGCACCTTCATTTTATTTATAAAATAAGGAGCGGAAGATATTATGAGTAAACCATTTATTAGGAACCATCAATATAATCTAATTCAGAGACAAGCAGGGATTATTCAACATGCTTTAAAGACTACAGCTGATCTAAATGTAATGGAAGTAGCGAAATATAGTGCGCTATCTAAAGTTCTTGATGCTATTTCTCATACGACGGATTCACAAGATAAAATGTTAAGGAAAATGATAGATTTAGAAACAGCTGAGGAGTTTCAACAGTATATAAATTCATTAGAGCCATTGCTGTTAGAATTTCCACAAGTGACTAAAAAACAATTAACAAAACTATTCTCAAAAAATAAAAAACTTAAGCTACCTGATTTAGCAAGTATAGATTTTCAATTCTTGACCTATCTCGGTTGGCTTGATATATCAAAAAATAAACTGTTTATCGTTTATGAACTAGACAATGAACTAATGGGTATAGAAGGTAACTTTACTATAACGAACAAAAAGAATATATGCTCGTTATGTAAAGGATTCAGTAAGGTTGTGTTCGTTTCAGCAATATCTAAAACAAAACCTAAAAATACTTCACCTGATTATTATAAATCTTATGGAAACTATATGTGTATGAACAGTGAAGAGTGTAATCAGAACATAACAGATGTATCAAATTTAGAAAGCTTTATTCGAAATGTCAGAGGTTAACCTCCAATGTGTTTGAAACCACGGGAAAAGTGAGGAAGGTGTTATGGACGCTCACCGCCCGTGCTGTGGAAAATGAGCATCAAGGGGCAGAAATCTTCTGCCCTTTCGTATCTTTTAGCTAAAGGCTGTCTTCGCATAAGTTGTTGTTTTTCGTACAACAATTAAAAATGAATACAACTAGCTTTCGTGACATCTTTTCTTTTTTAAAAAGGATAACTGTTCCGTTAAACAACATCTTTACCTTCAAATTTAGGAACAATAGCAACAAAGCTTCCGAAACGAAAGCCTTACTAAATAGCTATAAAGTTTACGAAAAAGACTAATAAAACAACGAGACAGAAGGTGACGGTTTTGAGCGGGAAAATAAAAGTAGGTTTAATTGGCATGGGAGCAATCGGTGAAAGAGTGTTACGACAATTTCAACAGCAGAATGAAATCGATATTGCGGCACTTTGTGATCGAAACGCAGAAAGTTTAAACAAATTTAAGGACGAATTACCAAATGTATCTCTATACTTGGATCATTTAGATATGCTTAAGGATGAAAGTATTCAGTTAATTTATGTGGGAGTTCCTCCTAAATTCCATCATAAAATAGCAATAGATGTAATAAGAAACGGCCGACACCTGCTATGCGAAAAGCCGCTTGCAAATTCTACTGAAGAAGCATTGGAAATGGTAGAAGAGGCTGAAAAAGCTAATATTGTGCATGCCATGAATTTTCCGATGGTATATAGTCAGGCTTTCCAAGTATTCAAAAATAAGATCATGGATGGTGAGCTCGGGTCGGTAAAAAAAATTGAGCTTAACTTGCACTTTACGGAGTGGCCTCGCAAATGGCAGCAAAACGAATGGATTTCTAACAGGGAACAAGGAGGATTTATTCGAGAAGTTGCTCCTCATTTTATTCAAATCATACATGACGTTTTCGGGGAAATGAGCATTGTTCGATCAAGTGTTGAATATCCTGAAAATGAAAACTTGTGTGAAACAAGCTTTATCAGTTCTATGAAGCTATCAGGTGGAATTCCCGTTCTATTTAACGGGTTAGCAGGTATTGGTCAAAAGGAGCACCTTTCTCTAAAAGTTTTCGGAGACCAAGGAACATTGGAAATTGAAAATTGGGGAATCCTTTCACAGACTAGAGCTGATGACAATGGAAACATCATTACGGTTGATAGTGTTGACAAAGAAAACGTAGTGGACGAACTGGTGAAGGCGATCAAAGGCGATGCAGCTAAGCTAGTATCTTTTAAAGAAGGTTATGCAGTTCAAAAGGTGTTAGATGATATTTTAATGGCGAAGTAGAGGCACTATTTGTGTCTCTATTTTTTATATGACAGATATAGCATATCTACATGGTTAAAGTCCATCATCGTGTGCATATCGACAAACCACTATGGAGCATCTCCTACAATAGTTAGTGAAGAATTCATTAGTGCTTGAATACACACCTAATGAAGATAGCAAAGAACGAGGAAACCACCCTGAAAACTTGTTCAGACTCCCACAATACATACCCTGTCTCTTTTTTTTTATAAAAGAACGTATAATAATTAATTCTTATCCGCTGTAATAACATATTGCTATTATAGATTTTTTATAGTGTAAGATAAAATAATTGATGGGGTATTCTATGGAAATTGATTATAGAGGTGGATTAGAATGAGGAGTATTGTTATTAATCAATTTGGTGGTCCTGAAGTACTTGAATTAACAGACGTTGAAATTCCTGTCGCAGGTCCACATGAAGTATTAATTCGTGTAGAGAAAACGAGTGTTAATTTTGCAGACATAAAAAAAAGAAAAGGGAACAAAGGTCATGGAAGCTTTCCATTATCGATCGGCTTGGATGTAGCAGGAACGGTGGAAGCTGTTGGGGATGAAGTTGAGAGGATATTTGTTGGCCAAAGAGTGATCGCGTTTCCTTCAAATGGCTCTTATGCTGATTACGTGGTGGCTAAAGAATCATTAACCTTTGTTCTTCATGAAGATATTGATTTTTCAACAGCTGCAACTTGCCCAACAGTTTCAATCTTAGCGTATAAGCTACTTCATGATATTGCTAGGGTTCAAAAAGAGGAGACGGTCCTTATACATGCGGCCGCAGGAGGAGTAGGGACAACAGCGATTCAATTGGCAAAGTTACTAGGTGCAGGAAAAGTGATTGGTACAGTTAGCAATGAGGCTAAATTTTCAGTTGTGAGAGAAGCTGGGGCTGATGAGGTCATGTTATATGATGGGTTTTCATACAAAGTAAAAGAGCTTACGAATGGGACAGGTGTAGATATTGTTTTAGATTCTATCGCTGGTCGAATTACGGAACAAAATTTAGCATGCTTAGCGAAGTATGGCAGGCTGATCCAATTTGGAAATTCCAGTGGTGAAGTAGGACATTTTCAAACAAGTGAGCTTCACTCAAGTTGTAGATCTGTACTAGGGTTCAGTTTAGGTACCACCCGAAAGGAAAGGCCTCAGCTGCTAGAACAAGCTGCTAAGCAAATTATAAAATATTTATCAAACAAACAATTAACGATGAAAATTGGCAAAGAGTTTCCTTTACAAGAAGCAAGGAAAGCCCATGAATATATTGAATCAAGAGAGAATATAGGAAAGGTACTATTAACCGTTAGAGGATAACCTTATAATAGTAAGAGATTGTCAATTGTTGAATTTGTTTTCGTACTAGCTTACAAGCATAGGGTTTTTTAATAGAGTATTTTTTCATTAATTATAGGCTGTTTTCGCATCGATTGTTGCTGTTGCCCTAAGAAATAAGTACGTACAAATCAAGTTATCCTCTTTTAACATATAGTCAATTGCAAAAATTTATTTGCTGCTGTCCTAAGTTAGTCTCTATAGCAACAAAGTTTACAAAAGGAGCCATAATGTTATTGTACTAAGAACGATACAAATCAATTTGCGTGTACGTTTAAAACAATGACTATCAAATATAAAAGATCGACTTAACGAGGGGGAGTTAGATGATAATATTTAAAAATCAATATATTACAGTGTTTCAAAGCGCATTATTTCAAACGACATCAACAGTTATTGAGATGCCAGAATTTGTATTAGTTGTTGACCCAACATGGTTACCAGCTGAGGTAGAACAAATAAAAGAATATGTATATCGAAATAAAGGCGATCGAAAGTTATATCTATTATTTACTCACTCGGACTGGGACCATATTATCGGATATGGAGCTTTTCCAGATGCAACGATCATTGCTAGTTTTGAGCTAGTAAACAAAGACCATAAGGAAAAGGAACGTATTCTTGAACAAATCTATTCCTTCGATGATAGGAACTACATTGAGAGAGGGTATGAAATTACTTATCCGAAAGTTAACCACGTCATTCAAGTGGATGGAGAGCAATTGACTATAGAAGGTACAACACTTACTTTTTATAAAGCACAAGGTCATACTGATTGTGGATTATTCACAGTTATTGAACCTATAGGCTTTTTTCTAGCAGGTGATTATCTTTCAGATTGCGAATTCCCTCTCATATACCATAGCAGTAAAGCGTATGAACTCACGCTAAATAAAGTAGACGGAATTTTAGAGCAGCACGATATCAAATTAATGATTCCAGGGCATGGGGCTGTAACTGAAGATAAGTCCATTATCAAACAAAGAAAACTAGAATCAATGACGTACATAAAACAGCTTAGAGCGTTGCTCCAGGAAAACAACAAGGAACAAATTGAAAAAATGATAGAGAAATATTGCTTTCCTAGAATGATGAAAGATTTCCATAAGGAAAACCAGCAATTATTAAGTGAAGAGCTAGGAATCTCATATCGTTAGCAGAATAGAACAAATACAATGTGTTAAGAAAGGACTTGAACATGGGTAATTACAAAGTAATTCTTTTTGATTTAGATGGAACACTTTCAGATCCTAAAATAGGCATAACCAAATCAGTTCAATATGCATTGAAGAACATGGATATTGTTGAGGATGATCTCGATAAGCTTGAATGCTTTATTGGTCCACCTTTACAAGTTTCTTTTGCAGATTATTATCATTTTGATGAGGAGAAAATTGAACGAGCAATTGAATTATATAGAGAGAGGTTCAAGGATAAGGGGATGTTTGAGAATGTCCTATATCCAAATATTCCTCTCCTGTTAAGTCAACTTAGGGAACAAAATTATAAGTTAGTTGTAGCAACCTCAAAGCCGACAGTTTTTGCAGAAAAAATACTCAACTACTTCCATATTGAACAGTTTTTCGACCTAGTAGTTGGTAGCAATCTTGATGGATCAAGGGCATCAAAAACAGAAATTATTCAACACGTTTTAGATGAGTACAACGAAAATGAGCTGAATGATTTTATTATGATTGGTGACCGTAAGCATGATATAATCGGCGCGAATAATACGGGAATTGATTCCGTAGGCGTTACATATGGTTACGGCTCATTTGAAGAACTGAGTAATGTTAAACCTACTTACATTGCAAATAATGTTGAAAAGATCAGGGAGATTTTTTTAGCGAATAAAGTTATATGAAGCTCTTTAAAAAAGGTAAGACTCACTGGATATGTGGAGTCTTACCTTTTTTAAAATTATTTTCTTTATGTCGGATATATTGCTCAAATGACTGGAGATTATAGCTAATATTGCTCATTTTACATATTATTTTACTAAAGGCTCTTTTCTTAAAATTTGTTGCTATATCAATTTAGTAACAAAAAATATTTTTATATTGTTAGTCATTATTGTACAGAAGAAAAGGAGCCAACAAGTTATGTTAGGTTTATTTCTAAAACTGCCTTATTAAATATAATGTTTGACAAAACTAATACCATTAGTTAATATAAAACTAACGTTATTAGTTTATGATTATGAGGTGAGAATGAAATGAGGAAAAAGCAAGAAAAATATTTGTATCAGTTGACGTTTTTACCCCGTTTATTGCCTGTGAATAGCTATCTTGTCGAGGAAGATGATGAATTGACATTAATTGATGCAGCCTTGCCCTACAGTGCCAAGGAGATTTTGCGTACTGCTGAATCAATTGGTAAACCGATTACAAAAATATGTTTAACCCATGCCCATGATGACCATGTTGGTGGTTTAGATAACTTGAAAAATAAACTCCCAAATGCAAAGGTTTATATCTCAAGTCGTGATGCTAAACTATTAGCTGGAGACAAATCTTTACAAGCTGATGAACCAAACACTCCTATTCGAGGTGGAGTTCCTAAAGGTATTCAAACAAAACCAGATGTGCTACTTAATGAGGGAGATGCAATTGGTTCATTACTAACAATTTCGACTCCTGGGCATACCCCAGGTTCCCTAACCTTCTTAGATATACGTACAAACACATTAATTGCTGGAGATACATTTCAAATAAAGGGAGGAATAGCTGTTGCTGGACAATTAAGAGTTTCGTTCCCCTTCCCAGCAATGGCAACATGGAACAAAGAACAAGCACTTCAAAGTGCAAAGAAGCTAATGAAGTATAAACCAGCCTTACTAGCAGTTGGTCATGGAAACCTACTAAACAATCCATCCTCAGCAATGAATCATGCTATTCGAGAAGCTGAAAGAAAGATCGGTTAATTCAATTGACAAAGGAGTATGAGCATGTCACCTAGAACAGGTTTAGATTTACAAACAATATTACAAACTGCAGCAGAGATTGCAAATGAACAAGGGCTTGAAGCAGTAACTTTAGCTGTATTAGCAAAAAAGCTGAACATTCGTCCTCCATCATTATATAACCATATTGATGGATTACCTGGATTAAGGAAACAGCTAGCCATTTATGGACTTGAGAAACTTCATAATGAACTGACCAGTGCTGTAATAGGGATCGCAGGGGAAGATGCTGTACATTCATTAGCGAAAGCCTACGTGAACTTTGCTCGTTCGAACTGTGGATTATATGAAGCGACATTAATGGCACCTGATGCATCTGATGAAGCAGCACAAAAGGCAAGCCGTAACATCGTTAACCTTGTGTTAGCTGTCCTGCAAACTTTTCGATTAGAGGATGAAGCCGCACTTCATACCGTTAGAGGTCTAAGGAGCATCTTACATGGATTTTCTTCATTAGAGCAGCATGCTGGGTTTGGATTGAATCTGAGCCTTGATGATAGCCTGCATTATATCGTAAGCACATATCTTAATGGTATTAGCAAAATGCAGAAATAACAGTGATAGATGATTAGGCTTGGTTGTATGGAGCATGGAGGGGGACTCTATGTTTTGTCATACCAATGCCGAAAGATTTTTTATCCATTCAAGGTGAATTCTTCGTCTGATACGTAATGGTTCAGTTAATAGGTCTCCGGATTTTCCAACATCTTAGCAAGTTATATCCAACATCGTTATGATAAAATGATAGGAAGTAAGTGCTGTTATTGAAAGGGTGTATGACGATAAAATGGAAAATCATAGTTTACTTTTAATAGATGGGTTCAATATATTAAGTAGGTGTTATTTTGCAACTTCTTATGGTAGGGATGAGGATCAGCTTGCAAAAAATAGCCAAGGGTTATACATTAACGCGTTACGAGTCAAGTTTAATAAAATCTTTGCGTTAATTGAAGACCTACGAGCGACACATGTAGCAATCGTATGGGATGTAAAGCGTGATGAAGTTATTAGGCGTGAAATGTTTGAAGATTATAAAGCGACAAGAGGCGAACTACCGGACCCTTTGATTCAGCAATTCGAAACGTCAAAAATAATACTTGAAAAAATTGGGATTTCTCAAATTTCTGTAGATCGCTATGAAGCAGATGATGTAATAGGGGCTTTAGCAACAAAATGGAGTCGCGAGCATCAAAAGCAGTGTTATATATACAGTAATGATCGTGACTTATTGCAGTTATTAGATCCAAATATTTCACAAGTTATTGCAATTAAATCTAAAGGTGATACCATTTACAGATTACAAGACTTTCATAATGAATACGAAATATCTCCAAATCAATGGGTTGATGTGAAGGCATTATTAGGGGACAAAAGCGATAACATTCCCGGCGTCACTGGTGTTGGTGAAAAAGCAGCACTTCCTTTAGTGAAAATGTATGAAGGCATAGATAAACTATATGAACAAATTGATGATTTAGATAAGTCCTTCAACCGATATAAGAAAAAATTAATTGCAGGCAAGGAAATGGCTTTTTTAAGTAAGAAGTTAGCTGAAATTATTGTCGATATACCACAAATCAATGAATTTGATATTTCTGAACTTCTTCTTCAATTAGAAGAAGAGATGATTCACGAAGAGTTTGAAAAATATGGATTGAAAGCAAAGGTTAAAAGATAGTAGAAAAACCGTGGCAATAGCATACTTGTAAGAAAACACATGAGATGTAACGAATTTTCATGTGTTTTTATTTTAGTAAGAATCTTCTTACTAACTTTATTAGAATAGTAAAATGAGATGATATGCGCCTTTCGTCTGCTATAGAGAGTTAAAGATGCCATGAATACAAGTTGGTATGCGTATTTATTTCTTAATACGAAAAACAACAACCAATGCGAAAACAATTTATTTGTATGGGAGCTTCAAAGGAATGTCAGTGTTATAAAGAAGGTTAGCTCATATAATAAGAAAACAACCTCTTTGTTATTAAATCTAATATAAAAATATGATATAATTACTAAAATTTAGCAAATAAACATAGTGTTAGAGGAGAAAAAATATGGGCTATATCATGGATTTAAGAAAGTTAGTAGGTAATCGTCCCCTAATTATGGTAGGTGCATGTGTCATTCTTTTTGATAAAAATAATAGAGTATTATTACAATTGCGCAAAGATAATCGATGTTGGGGGTTGCCAGGAGGCTCTTCAGAGATGGGAGAAACGCTAGAAGAAGTGGCAAGACGTGAGCTGTTTGAAGAAACAGGGTTAACAGCAAAGTCTCTTAAGCTTTTTAATGTTTTTTCAGGTGAAGAATATTATTATAAATATCCAAATGGTGACGAGGTGTATAATGTAGTTTCAGTTTTTATATGTACTTCATATGATGGTGTGTGTAAGAAGGGTGTAAGTGAAGTAGCTGAGCTACAATTTTTTCATCTTAATGAACTCCCGGAAAATATAAGTCCACCTGATTACCCCATTATAAAGGAGTATTTGAAAAAAGAAGCTCTTTAAGGAAAATAACATTTTAAAAATTTTATGAAGTAACAACAATTATGCATACAACACAAAGGAAAGGTATCGCAGATGAATTATATTATGGATATGAGAAAGCTCATCGGTCACCAAACTCTTTTTACCGTTGGCTGTGGAGTGATTATCGAAGATGGAGAAAGAATTTTATTACAGCATCGAAATGATGAGGATAATTGGTGTATCCCTGGTGGGGTTATGGAAATAGGAGAGTCGTTTGAACAAACAGCTAAAAGAGAAACGTTTGAAGAAACCGGCTTACAAGTAGAGAAATTAGATTTATTCGGTATATATTCAGGTGAAGCATGTTTCGTTAAATATCCTAATGGTGATCAAGTTTTTAGCGTGCAAATCATCTTTAAAACGAGCTGTTATAAAGGAGAATTAAAGCAAATGGATAGTGAAAGTCGGGAGCATAGATTCTTTTTGAAAGAAGAACTGCCCCCAAACTTAAACCCACGTCAAAAAGCTTTTATTCTCGATTGGGCGGAGAAAAAGCAGTTACCTGTTATTAGTTGATAATGATACTTATAGAAAACGCCTAAGCCTCATTGTGTTTAACCAAGGGTTTTTTGTAATTATGTCCTTCTAAATAAGATTAGATAAATAAAATATTGTAAAAAGGCTAACAAAACATAAAACTACCTTGCCCTAATATAGCGATACAAAGAATTTTCTTTTTTGATAGACGATCAATAACTGGTCGGTAAAGAAACTGTATAGTTATTGGCAGGGTGGCAATGGCACTAGTAGCCCCTATTAACATTGGTGAATTCGATATAGTCTTCACATACCCCATATAGTAGCGATCATACAAAAACTATCTGCAAAATTTGTTATAACTCTTCCTAATAGTAAAATCTTTATATGTTTATTCATGTTATTCCTCCTCAATTAAGCAAGAATGACTTTCATTAGATTGCTTAAGTAAGAAGGTGGATCTCGAATAAAAGATGTCTAATGGTCGAAAGGGTTTAGAAAAATTGTAAGAATTATCATTAGCTCCTTTTAATAATACTTGATGGTAATTATTTCATAAATTTAATAAAATTTCAATTTGTGCATTGTATCATAAACGAAAGTATTGTAGAATAATAATTATATTTTAAATAGAAGGGTAGGGTAGAATGATTGGTGAAAAAGCGCCTGAACTAGGTAAGGTAAGTTGCTCTAGTTGACGAGGAGGAGGTTTATCGATTTTTCGGCGGATGCCTCCCGGTTGCTTCGACTACAACCGTAATCATATACGAAAACAAAGAGGTGACTTTTTGGACAATCGTATGTGTGTAATCGACAAAAAAATTAACTTGCAAGGGGACGAGAGCAGTCCTCTATAATTCTTGTCCCTTTGTGTTGGAGGGCATTATATGGATAGCATTATTTTTGATTTGGACGGTACACTTTGGGATTCTAGTCGTGAGATTTTAACTTGTTGGAATGATGTATTAGCCAGATATGATGAAGTTAATTACAGTATAACAGTAGACGATTTAACTGGCACGATGGGCTTGCAATCGAAGGAAATTGGGGAAAAGCTATTCCCTCATCTTGGGGCAAGTTTGCAACAACGAATATTAGCAGAATGCTGTCAAGTTGAATGTAACCACTTAGCAAATCACGGTGGGGTACTATATAACCGTGTGGAAGAAGTCCTTAGTGAGTTATCTCAAACTTACAAATTGTTTATCGTTAGTAATTGTCAAGACGGTTATATTGAAGCATTTTACAAATATCATAAGCTAGATAAGTATTTTATTGATTATGAGAATCCTGGAAGAACTGGGCTATCAAAAGGTGAAAACATCAAGCTGGTCATCAACAGAAATCAATTAGTAGACCCGATTTATGTAGGTGATACTGAAGGTGACCGAACAGCAGCGAAGTTTGCGGGAATACCGTTTGTATTTGCTAAGTATGGGTTTGGTGAAGTTACTCAATACGATTATAGTATCGATACATTTGATGCAATAAAGGAACTATGAAATGTTTCTTACTAATGATATAGTCTGCTGAAATCAATTTTGATTCAGCAGGCTTTTTCACAGCTAATTTAATCTAATTTAGTATTGAGCAATGCCAATAATTCTTCAATATGTAATCAAAAATCACTTACTTAATTATGCTATAATCAATATACGTGCTAAATTGGATGTTACTGCAAATAATTAAAACTAATTTAAGTGGTAAGAATGTCTGTGTAAAATTATTGACTGCTATCATTTAAAGAACTTCATTAGTTATATTGTATAGATTCAAACATGAAAGAGAGTGAAAAGAAATGGGTCGTAAATGGAACAATATTAAAGAGAAAAAAGCATCAAAGGATGCGAATACGAGTCGTATCTATGCTAAGTTTGGTCGAGAAATTTATGTGGCTGCCAAGCAGGGTGAACCAGATCCTGAAGCAAACCAAACTTTAAAATTTGTTCTAGAGCGTGCAAAAACTTACAATGTGCCGAAAGCCATTATTGAACGTGCCATTGAAAAAGCTAAAGGTGGTTCTGATGAAAACTATGATGAACTTCGTTATGAAGGATTCGGACCAAATGGATCTATGGTCATTGTAGATGCATTAACGAATAACGTAAACCGCACTGCATCAGATGTACGAGCTGCCTTCGGTAAAAATGGTGGTAATATGGGTGTCAGTGGGTCAGTTGCATATATGTTTGATGCAACAGCTGTTATTGGTTTAGAAGGTAAAACAGCTGATGAGGTACTCGAACTACTAATGGAAGCTGATTTAGATGTTCGTGACATATTAGAAGAAGATAACGCTGTTATCATTTATGGAGAACCTGATCAATTTCATACAATACAAGAAGCTTGTACAAATGCAGGTATCACTGAATTTTCAGTAGCTGAAATTACAATGCTCGCACAAAACGAGGTAGAACTTCCACAAGATGCACAGGTGCAATTCGAGAAGTTAATAGATGTATTAGAAGACTTAGAAGATGTTCAACAAGTTTATCACAACGTTGACATTAAATAACAAAGGGGGTCAGCCCCCCTTTTTGCTTTGACGTGTTAACGTTGATGGGACAGACCCCTTGTTATTTCATCCATTGATTTGTCATTGTTTATTTGCATAGAAAGTGTGATCGTGTAGCCATTTGGATCTTTTAAAATGAGTTCACGTGCATTCCATGGTTGGTCAATGGGACCTTCAATTACTTTAGTATTCGCTGCTAAAGCTCTTTCGAAAAATTGATGAACATCCTCTACTGATAGGTTTACAACGATCCCTTGTTTACTACACTTATCTTGGCTATTATCCTTCAGCAACAAAATATCTTGATACTTTTCACCACGAATATGAGCCATAATTGTGTTACCCTCCTTATCTGGTAGCTCGAATATTGAGTTAAAGTTGACAACCTCGTTGTACCATTTCAGAGAATCATCCATGTTTTTTACTGAAAGCTTGACGAATAATGGCATTGGATAATATTCCATGTTACTTCCTCCTTTGACTAATGATAATTCAAAGATACGCCATCACCTTACGTGAGGGTCAAGAAGTTAAAAGTAACTTAGTATCATCTCTTTAATGATTATTTCTTCCCTAAACAATATTTACATACTTTAAATTAGTAGTCGATAAATAGTTGAAGACCTATTGTATGGTATCGTACTATTTAAATATATTAATAATTTTAAGGGGGCATTAATTTGATTAAAGGGATAGGTCACACCGCTTATACTGTTAAGAATATGGAAAAATCGCTCCATTTTTACTGTGATATTTTGGGGTTTCAAAAGTTATTTGAATTAAAGAATAGTGATGATGAACCTTGGATTGTTTATTTGAAAATAAGAGAAGGGCAGTTTATTGAGTTATTTTATGGTGGTAAAAAAACGAATGAAGTAGATGGAAGTACAATTGGTTATGCTCATTTATGTTTAGAAGTTACTGACATCCATGAAATTGCAAATCATTTAAAGAAAAATGGCTTAAAATTAGATGTAGAGCCTTTGCAAGGGTTAGATTTGAACTATCAATGTTGGGTTAAAGATCCCGATGGTAATGCAATTGAATTTATGCAAATGAACCCTGATTCCCCACAAATGAAGAATTAAGCTGTGTAGTTATTTTTTATTACAATAGCTCTTTTCGTAAACTTTGTTGCTAATTTTATTAATAATGGACTGTATGATGAGTTTTATAAGAGCTCAACCATTGTAAAAGTAGCAAAGATGCCACGAATGCTAGATGTATATGTGCTTAATGAAAAACAACAATCAATGCGAAACAGCCTTACATATTGACGCAAAATGGAGATTTCATCCCATAGAGGTTGATTTTAAAGAAGAAAAGATGTCGCAAGCATTAGTTATATACATATTTAACTTTAGTACGAACATTCAATACGAGAATGACCTTTTAAATAGAGAAGGGTGAGCATTTGAAACTACGGCAAATGGCAGTGGCTTTTCTAATCAATGAGGAGCAACAAGTGTTATTTCTTCAAAAAAAACCAAAAGACACATTTCTAGCAGGCTTGTTAGTGCCAATTGGTGGCCATATTGAAGGGGAAGAATTATGTGATCCTAAATCGGCCTGTCTAAGGGAGATAGAAGAAGAAACAGGTCTATCTAGTAGTTGCATAGATAACTTAACTTTGCGATACATTGTTCATCGATTGAGTGAAACTAAAGAAATAAGGATACAATATGTGTTTTTTGGCAATGTGTCTAAAGACTCTAAGTTAATCGAAAGCGATGAAGGGTCATTATGTTGGACAAATTTTAATGAAATTTCTAACATTAATGTCTCAGCGACAACTAAAGAAATTGCTAAGCATTATGAAAAAACTGCAAAACTATCAAAGAACGTATATGTAGGGTCAATGAAATCATTAAATGGGGATCCTGTAGTCACATGGGGGTTGTTAGAAGATTGGGAAAACCCTCGTTAAATTAACAGATCCAAGTGAATTTAGGTAGGAAACGAAATTAATAGAATTATAGCTATATAAATGGCTGAAAGTTAATTTGCATTCGAAAAAAGTAGTAGGAAGTTCATCTGAGTCAACTCAAAAACTATATACATAAGCGGGAGTTTAATATGGAAAAGGAATTAATTAAGGTCTTTGACGAGTCCCAACATGAATGTGGTGTAGCCACTAGAGAAGAAGTACATAAATTTGGTTATTGGCACGAAACATTTCATTGCTGGTTTATTAGTAAAGATGCTGGAAAAGATTATATTTATTTTCAAAAACGGAGTGCAATTAAAAAGGATTATCCTAACCTTTTAGACATTACAGCTGCTGGACATATATTAGCTCATGAAACGATGAGCGATGGAGTGAGAGAAGTTCATGAAGAGCTTGGTATTGAAGTAATGATGGAAGAACTTGTTTCATTAGGAATCTTCAAATATTGTGTGATTCATGAACAATTAGTCGATAAGGAAATAGCCAATGTTTTTCTATTCGATTATAAAAGTAATATGGAAAACTTCAAGCTACAAAAGGAAGAAGTATCAGGAATTGTGAAAGCCGATTTTAAGCAATTCAGTGAACTGTGGTTAGGAGATAGAACACATTTAAACATAGTTGGATTTGAAATTGATGAGAATGGGAGAAGATTGACTATAGATCAAATTGTGAGCAAAGCCGAATTTGTGCCACATGAGCAGGTGTATTATGAAAGTATTATTTCAAAAATAAATAAATACATCAAAAAAAATTGATTTAATCATTGACATTTAATAACATGCCATATATGATGGTTATATCAAAAAAAATTGTTTTAAGAAGTCTTAGTAAATTTTTTGTTTATAGATGGCTGTTTTCAGATTAATTGTTGCTTTTCGTAATAAGAGCTTAGCATAAATAAAACTAATTTTCGGATGCATCTTTTCTTCACTAAAGACTATAACAATTATATTAAGTAGATACTTAAATACAAGTGAAAAAAAGCAACAAAGTTTACGAACAGAAAGACAACGCTTATCATCGTCATATAGAAGAAAAGGTGCTAGCAGTATACTTAGAACAATATATAAAAAGGAGTGATAAGGTGGAAAACATTATTCCATTAAATGATATATCAGCAGAACGAACATTTGAAACTTATGAAATGAAGTTTAAAGCACTTGCGGACAAAAAAAGGTTACAAATAATGAATATTTTAACTCAAAAAGGGGGTATGTGTGTATGTGATTTAGCCCCATTAGTAAATATGACTCAATCTAAATTATCATATCATCTGAAAATATTATATGATGCAAATATTTTAACAAGAGAAACGAGAGGAACATGGAGCTACTACGAGCTAAATATGGACGAAGTCAACCATTTGCTTTCTGAGGAACTATGTTGCTTATTTAGGCCAAAATCGTAATTTTTTTTAGGATATTAATCAATTTTTTTTGATTAATATATCAACTTTTTTTGATTTATATTCATATATAAACCAATTATTAGGAGGAAGAAAATGTGGATTAATACATTACATAGCTTTTTGTACATTGCATTAGAATTAACAGTTTTATTTGTCGTAATTTCGTTTGTCATTAGTTTATTACAAGGCTTCATTCCATACGAAAAAATTGAGAAAAAGTTAATAGGAAAAAATAAAATAATCGCAGCTTTTTCGGCAGTCATATTTGCATTTATAACACCGTTTTGTTCATGCTCGACAATTCCAATTGTAGTTAATATGTTAAAGAAGAAATTACCTTTTGGGATCGTAATGATCTTCTTATTTGCTTCACCTGTTCTTGACCCGACTATTTTAACGATGATGGGAGTTATTCTAGGTTGGAAGGTAACGATTATTTATACAATCGTCACAACAATGATCTCAATTATTATTGGATTTATTCTTGAGGCACTAGGTTTTGAAAAGTATGTCAAAAATGTTGTGATGTCTGGGTATGAGGAACAACAGAAAAAATTTAACTTTAAACTAGCAATCAAGGAAACCATTGATCTCATGAAAAATGTATACCCATACCTTATTATTGGTGCTGCAATTGGTGCAGTTATACATGGTCTTGTACCTACAGAATGGATTTCTAGTGCATTTGGAAATGAGCACTGGTGGTTAATTCCTATTGCAGCTATCGTTGGTATACCGTTATATATAAGGCTTTCTAGCATGATTCCGATTTCTCAAATATTAATAATGAAAGGGATGGCGTTAGGTCCAGTAATGGCAATGATGATCAGTTCAGCAGGAGCCAGCTTACCAGAAGTCATTTTATTAAAAACAATCTTCAAAAAAGAGCTAGTTACCACGTTTGTTCTATCTGTAGTCATTATGTCAACCATTTCAGGCTTTATTTTCTATATGATCTAATCATTAAGGTAGGAATATCCGAGTAAGGAGGTGAAGTCGATGTTACGTTTAATAAATAAATTGATAAAAAATGATAAAGCTGAATCGAACTGCTGTACTGTAAAGATTAAAGAAATAAGTGACAACAAAATACAGCAAGCTAAGTAATATGACATACCATACATAAACGTGTGGTATTTTTTTTATTGGAATCTATTTACAATTTATAGAAAGTGTATTATTATTACTTATAATAAAGTACTACGTCATACATAGTAATATGTTGTAATTGCGAGGTGAGTGCAATGAGTGAGATAAGCATTAGTCGAGAGTTAATTCGTGGAAATATTGATACGATTATTCTTTGCGTACTGTTGGAACACGATAATTATGGTTACGAAATAATAAAAGCAATTGCAAAGAAAAGTAATGGAACATACGAATTGAAGGAAACTTCGTTATATACAAGTTTGAAAAGACTGGAATCACAGAAGCTAATTCAATCTTATTGGGGAAATGAAAGCCAAGGGGGGAGAAGGAAGTATTATAAGATAACATCATTGGGAACAGAAACTTATCAAAAGAACCTTAGTTCTTGGAAAACTGCAAAAACGCTAATTGATCAATTAATTGAGTGAAAGGAGGCGTCAAGGTGAATGATTTAGAAAAGCATGTAAACCGCTTATTTAAAGGGTATGTGGAAAGTGCACAAATTAGAGAATTGAAGGATGAAATATTAAGTAATCTAGAAGCAAAAGTAACAGATCTTACTAACGATGGTATAGCTTATCATCAAGCAGTTAAACTTGCAACACAAAATATTGACAGTATCCAAATGTTAATTGGAGATCACAAGGATGTTTTTACAAATAAATATAAAACTGAAATGCTCCAGTACGGTTTGTTGTATGTCATTATCTCTTGGATCGTCACGATACCTATGAGCATTGTTGGAATGGGTAAGCTACTGTCGACTGTTTTGCTCATTTCCTTGTTCATCATCGGGATATTGTTCTTACTATTCAGTAGTATGAAAGATGAGGCTTTCATTAATAAAGTATCAAGATTCAATTTAAAATCAGCATTTTTATATAAAAAAATTGTTTGGAATATATGGATATTATTTATAGTTGTTTGCTCAATAAGTACAATTGGCATGCAGTTTGGAAGTGATATTTGGATTGGGAGATCTATTGATATTAATGGACCATACCAATTTATGATTTTAGTTATCAGCCTTGTATTACCGGTCATTTCAATTATTATCCCTTTACTTTTCAGTAAAGCCGTAAAGCTTATTCAAAAATATGAAGTAGGTGGCTGAAATGAATTTTAGAAGCAAATTAATTATATTGTTATTAATTTCAGGGTTAGGGTTGTATGGAGTTGTCAATGTGATCGTATTGCCAAAAATAAATGCGAATGAAAAACAATATGCCATAGAACAACAAGACCCATTAACACATGACTTTGACCGTATTCTAAGTTATAAAAATCAATACATGGGAAATGCTGCAAATCTCGGTATGCTTTTTGATCACTTACCATTAAACGATTTTCAAAGAACTTATCAATCGTATCCAGAGTTACTTACTTTTGAAATTATCTATCAGGAAAAAATAAATATAAGTAACAAAGAAAATGTTGAAAGAGCTTTTATTTACAATGCGACAGCTGCTTTTGCGCTCATTGATAATTTAGAAGGTTTATATTTTACACTTGATGATGAAAGGTATAAAGTTTCACGTACAAGTCTTGAACAATGGTATGGGATAGATTTGAGAAGTTTAACTCATAAAAGTATATGGGAAGAACAAATCCAAAACAGGTTAGTTGATGATAATAATATTAAAGAAGGAATAACAACGGTATTTGAAAGAGAAACATATTGATTGTTCTTATATTCATGAGAAGTGTTGATTAAAGCCGCATAGTAAGCTTTAACAGAAAAAACAAGTCGATTCCATTAGTGAAGGAATCGACATTTTCTTATACAATAATACGACGCTCTTTTATTTGTTGTACAATACTCTTTTTAAATGATTTGAAGGGAACACTTTCTGATTTTTTACTACCGTATTTTCTAATATTTACTTTGTTTTCTTTCATTTCATTATCTCCTAACACAACCATATACGGGATTTTTTGCATCTGTGCTGCCCTTATTTTATAACCTAGCTTTTCATTGCTTGAATCAATCTTCACCTTAACACCTATTTGTTTCAATTCTGACTGAATTCGCAAACAATAATCTAGATGAACTTGTGATACAGGAATAATTTGTACTTGTATCGGAGCAAGCCAAACAGGAAATGCTCCTGCGAAATGTTCAATTAAAATGCCGAAGAAACGATCAATGGAACCGTAAATAGCTCTATGAATAACAACGGGTCGAACCTTTTCATTATGCTCATTAATGTATGTTAAATCGAACTTTTCAGGCATTTGAAAATCAAGTTGGATTGTTGCACATTGATGGCTTCTTTTTAACGCATCTTTTATATGAAAATCAATTTTTGGGCCATAAAATGCCCCATCACCTTCGTTTATACAATAATTAATTTCAAGGCTTTCAAGTACATTTTGTAAAGCATTTTCAGAAATCTCCCAAAGGTTGTCGTCACCTAATGAATTCTTAGGACGAGTCGAAAGTTCTACTGAATAGTCAAAGCCAAAAGTACGATATACTTGGTCAACTAAATAAAATGCATGTTTAATTTCGCTTTCAATTTGATCTTCTCGAACAAAGATGTGGGCATCATCCTGACAAAATGTTTGGACTCTAAACATACCATTTAAAGCACCGCTATATTCTTGGCGATGAACTTGGCCGAATTCTGCTAAACGTATAGGTAAATCTCGATAAGAGTATAAATTGTTTTTAAAAATGAGCATATGACCTGGACAATTCATCGGCTTCAGTGCAAATTTTTTATGTTCAGCTTCAGTGAAGTACATATTTTCATGGTAATGCTCCCAATGACCTGATTTCTCCCATAATTGTTGATTCATCATATACGGAGTGCGAACTTCTTCATAGTTCTCATTGCTTTGAAGTTCACGAGAGAAATTCTCTAATTCATTTCTAACTAGTTGACCTTTTGGTAAATAAAAAGGCATGCCTGGTGCTTCTTCTGAAAACATAAATAACTCCAATTGTTTTCCAATTTTACGGTGATCGCGTTTAGCAGCTTCTTCTAAGAAATGTAGATAATCATCTAAATCTCTTTTCTTTTTAAATGCTAATCCATACACTCGTTGTAGAACTTCATTTTGACTATCGCTCCGCCAATAAGCACCTGATACATGAGATAATTTATAGGCTTTTATCAAACCAGTGGATGGGAGATGAGGACCACGACATAAGTCAATAAACTCTCCTTGTCGATAAAGAGTTATATTTTCATCTGAAGGAATGTCCTTTAATATTTCTAACTTAAATGACTCACCTCGTTCTTTAAACAACCGTACAGCTTCCTCATAAGAAACTTCAATTCGCGTAATCTCCAAATTCTCGTTTATGATGTTTGAAATTTCTTTTTCAATAGCTAGTAAGTTTTCGGAAGTTAAACTGTTTTCAAGTTTTAAATCATAGTAAAACCCACTTTCTATCACTGGACCAACGCCTAACTTTACATTGCCATAGAGTCTTTTCACGGCTTGTGCCAATATATGTGTTGCTGAATGCCTTAAAACATGTATTCCTTCTTCGGAATCTATAGTAAATATAGAGAATTTTGCATCCTCTTGTAGCCTGTAGCTTAAATCAACTAGTTGCCCATTGACCTTCCCTACAATTGCATTTTTTCTTAAACTAGAACTAATTGATTGTGCTACATTTGCCACTGTCATACCTGGAGGATACTTTTTGATTTTTCCGTCTGGTAATTGGATCTTAATAAATTTTTCACTCATTATCATATACACTCCTTTGAAATAGATAAGCTCCTTTCGTACATGTTGTTTTGTAGATCATAATAAGAACATTAGACGCAGTTATATTGACGAAAAGATATCACTAATCCTTATTGAATGTTTATTTCTTATTACGACAAACAACAATATGCGAAAAATTTGGAGAAATAAAAAACGCACTCATCCCTCAACAAGGGACGAATGCGTTAAATCCGTGGTTCCACCCAACTTCCCATAAGAAAGAAACTTATGGCTCAAATGCTGTAACGTAGCAAAGACGGTATTGGATACTTTATTCCCCAATACAGCTCAAAGGTGGTAAATTATTTTCCTAAGCTAGGAAGGTCACAGCAAATCCTCCCCTCTCTGGAAGCCGTAAAAATAATTGTTGTCCTCATCATAGCAAGCAATTTATTTTTGTAAATAAAAAACGCACTCATCCCTCAACAAGGGACGAATGCGTTAAATCCGTGGTTCCACCCAACTTCCCATAAGAAAGAAACTTATGGCTCAAATGCTGTAACGTAGCAAAGACGGTACCAGCTACTAAAGTTCACTGATATAGCTCAAAGGTGGTAAATTATTTTCCTAAGCTAGGAAGGTCACAGCAAATCCTTCCCTCTCTGGAAGCCGTAAAAATAATTGTTGTCCTCATCATAGCAAGCAATTTATTTTTATAAATAAAAAACGCACTCATCCCTCAACAAGGGACGAATGCGTTAAATCCGTGGTTCCACCCAACTTCCCATAAGTAAAAAAACTTATGGCTCAAATGCTGTAACGTAGCAAAGACGGTATTGGATACTTTATTCCCCAATACAGCTCAAAGGTGGTAAGATACTTTCCTGCGTTAGGAAGATCTCAGCTTTTCTTCCCTCTCTGGAAACCGTAAAAGTAGCTCATATCCTTATCAAGGCTGATAAAAACTAAATATGTTATATATTACAATAAATTTAAATAAATAACAATAGCTGTTTTAAAGGTTTTTTTAATACATACACAACAGAATATATGACTAATGTAAGAAAAGCTTGTTTATAGCATCATACATAGATTCACCATGGGAGGAAACGATATTGTTTAAAAGGAGGTTAACTATATGGATAATAAACATGTTAAAGCAGGAGATCAGGTGTATGTGATATATCGCAACCCTCATACCCCGAATGTTGCAAATATTGAGCAAGCAGAAATAGTAGCACATCCAGAAAATAAAAATGATGTTGCACTTTTTCTTCATGAATCTTTTCATTTAATTGACGAGGATGATGCAGTTTATCCTACATATGAAGAAGCAGAGAAAGCGTTCAATAATATATTTGATTACGAACTAGACTAAACAGTAAGCCTCGATTTACTCTCGAATTTACGATAAGGAAGTGAAATATATGGTAAAGCCCTTTATGCCACAGCTTGTCTACTATGAACCTAATGCTATAACTTACAAGCTGGGTGAAGAGCTTTTAGATAAATTTAACGATTTAGGTATCGAAATAAGAAAAACGACCTCTCATAATCAAGTAAGAAATATACCAGGTGAAGGTCACTTGCAACAATATCGTAACGCTAAATCAACGTTAGTGATAGGTGTTAGAAAAACGTTGAAATTTGATTCGTCGAAGCCTTCTGCTGAATATGCACTTCCTTTGGCTACTGGATGTATGGGACATTGTCATTATTGTTATTTACAAACGACGATGGGAAGTAAACCTTATATTAGAACGTACGTCAATGTAGAAGAAATTCTTGATCAAGCTCATCAATATATGGATGAGCGTTCACCAGAGGAGACAAGATTTGAAGCTTCTTGTACTTCGGATATTGTAGGAATCGATCACTTAACACATACATTAAAACGAACAATAGAGTATTTTGGACAAAGTGACTTAGGTAAATTACGGTTCGTCACAAAATTTTCCCACGTAGATCATTTGTTAACTGCTAACCATAACGGAAAAACTCGCTTTCGCTTTAGTATCAATGCAGATTATGTCATAAAAAATTTTGAACCAGGTACATCGCCATTATCAGATCGAATTGATGCAGCTAAAAAAGTTGTAGAAGCAGGGTATCCATTAGGTTTTATTGTAGCTCCTATTTATTTGCATGAAGGGTGGAAAGAGGGATATCGAAATTTATTCATCAAACTAGATGAACAGCTACCAAAAACACAAAGAAATGATATTACCTTTGAGATGATTCAACATAGATTTACGAAGCCAGCTAAACGGGTAATTGAAAAAAACTATCCAAAATCAAAGCTCAAAATGGAGGAAGAAGATAGAAGGTATAAATGGGGGAGGTATGGAATCGGAAAATATATCTATCAAAAAGATGAAGAGGCAGAACTTAAAGATACATTGGAAAGTTATGTAGATCAATTTTTTCCAGAAGCAAAAATTGAGTATTTTACTTAAGCTGTTTTCGGATGGATAAACGTAGAGCCTAAACAAGTAATAAAACAATGAGAGTCGCAATAAGCCTCTGGTGTTGATCTAGTTTGCAAAATTACTTTTATGCCATGGGCCTTTCAGTAGCATTTTTGGTACCTTCTCTCTTTTAAAACGATGAAAATTGTAGTAAAGAAGCCTACGAAAAGAGCATAAGAAACTATATATGAGGAGCTATTTTATGGACTTGCAAAGTGGTAAATTTTATTGGCCGACAACTTATAACAATCCTCCATCATATCCTGTGTTAGAAGAAGACATCAATTGTGATGTTCTTATTATAGGTGGAGGGAGTTCTGGTGCACAATGTGCTTATTTACTCAGTGAAACTGGTTTAAAAGTAGCTGTTGTTGATAGAAGACAAATTGGACAAGGCAGTACAGCTGTAAACACTGCTTTAATACAATATTTGGGAGATAAAATGTTATTCGAACTAGTCAATAGTTTTGGTGAACAATCGGCTATTTTACATACAAAATTATGTGAAGAAGCAATGAATGACATCGAAAAAGCTGCAATGCAAATGAAAATAGACCCGGAATTCAACCGTAGAGATAGCCTTTATTATGCTAGTGATGAAGAAGGAGTAGAAAAGTTAAACAAAGAATATCACTTTCTTCATAAACATCACTTTCATGTCGATCTATTAACTGAAAGACAGATTAGTGAGCGGTATCCTTTTGCTAAGAAATTGGCTTTGCATATTTATGATGATGGGGAAATTAATCCTTATAAATATACGCATGGTCTGCTAATGGAGTCTCAACAGAGAGGAGTTCAAATATTTGAGCGAACTAGAATTAACGGTCATAAGTTAGAGAACGGTTCAACAACTTTTTTTACAGCAAATAAGCATGCTATTAAAGCAAAACATGTGATTATTGCTGCTGGCTATGAAGGATTAGAATTTAAAAAAGAAAAAAATGGGTACTTAACTAGTTCCTATGCTATCGTAACTAATCCTGTAGATGATTTTTCAGGCTGGTATAACAAAACACTGATTTGGGAAACTGCTCGCCCTTACATTTATATGCGGACAACAACTGACGGTCGAATAATTATTGGAGGCTTGGACGAGAATACCCACTATGCTAATGATCGTGATTCGAAAATTATTCATAAAAAGAAGAAATTAGTAGAGGAATTCAATAAATTGTTCCCAAACATAGCAGTTAATCCAGATTATTATTTAGGTGCTTTTTATGGTGGCACCCATGATGGATTACCTATGATTGGACAATATGAAGAATTCCCAAGCTGTTATTTTATATATGCATATGGTGATAACGGAATGGTTTATAGCGGAGTGCTAGCAAACATATTAAGAGATGTCATAACAAAGGGCTCACATCCAGCGATGGAGCTGTATGGAAAACATCGAGCTTCATCTATGTAGACTGTTGTAAATAAGGGCTTAAATGCATCTAGTTTTAATTATTTTGTCTGAAGTGTCAGGAATGTTTAAGCTAACTAAGAGCTGTGTAGTAAAAGGGTTCGTATGCTACACAGCTCAATTTTTTTGTGAATGACAAATAATCTTATGCGTTGAAGGTCATAGAAAATACAACTGTAACGAAAAATAAATTACTCTTAAAAGTAATTTAATGTTGCTTTCAAAAGAAATAAATATTACTATATAAAGTAAGGAGGTGTTATTATGGAAAATTTAAGACTAAATGTTACTTTATTGCGTAGAAGAGTTCCGAATTTAACGAGTGCTGCAAAATCTGTAGGTTTACGGCCAGCTACTGTATCTAATTTATGTACCGGAAAAATTCCTGTTGGGCGTTCTGAAGTTCGTACGTTGGTTGCACTTGCATCATTGGCAGAATGTAGTTTAGACGAATTAATATTAAGAGGGGAGAAGGTTAACATGGTTGAAACGGGAATAAAAGCATTAGATTTATTTGCACCGTTAACGAAAGGAGGAACTATCGGTTTAGTAGCCCGTCCTGGAATGGGGCAGCTAGTCGTCATTGCTGAAATGCTCGAGCGACTAAAAAAAGAAGGCTATTATTCAATTATGTTAAAACCAGAAGGCGAGCACCCAGAAATAAATGATATAGAAAAGATTGTGGATCTCGTAATAAATTCAATCGATGATGCTTATGAAAAGATGGTTAGCATAGGGAAAACGAAAGAAATTACTTTTGTATCAGACCGCTCTCATGTTATTTCAGGTGAAATACATCGTTTGCAAGAACGACTACACGATGTAGGAGTAGAATCAGTAACTACTTTCCTTGTTGATCTAAAGGGAGAGGCAGTCGATGAAGACTTACCGTATGGTCCTTTAGAAACATTATGGCAATTTGACGCTGACCTTGCAGCAAGGCGTAAGTTTCCAGCAGTGAACCCCATTTTTTCAACATCCTCAGTTCTTGAAGGAGCACATATTGACCAAACCCATCTTACGATTCAACAACGTGCAAGAAAATTATTGCGTCGCTACCGTGAATTGCGTTCAATAGTAAATATTAAAGGAGCAAAAAGCCTACCAGTCTCTGAAGTACAGACGTATAAGAGAGGAGAACGACTTGAGGCATATTTAACTCAACCATTCTATGTTGCTGAGTCTTATAGTGGACAGAAAGGAATGACGGTAAGTCTTCAGGATACGTTAAGTGATGTTAGAAAGATACTAGATGGATCATTTGATTCAGTTGATGTTGAGAAGATGAACTATGTAGGGAAACTTATTTAATTTGAGTAACAAAATATACTCATGAGATCAAAAGTCGTAGAAGTTTAATCTATATTGTGTAAATGTTAGATTGAACAAAAGCTGTTTTAAGCATGCCAACAAGTGACGTGCAAAAAACAGCTTTTTATAGGTTGAAAAGTATAAACGTATTGGAGCGTGCTTACTTTATAGTTCACTTTACATTTCACGAAAGTGAAATTCCTTCAGCACTTTACTTACACATTTCTTAAGATAATGCTTCAGTTAATTGTGGAACAACTTGCTTTTTACGTGAAACAACACCTTTGAGAATAGCAGTATTGTCTTGTAATGATACATTGAATGCTTTTTCTACAGCATTAGCAGATTCACCTAGTGCAATAGCAGTTGAATCATTTGTTAAAATGTCAGTTACAACGAATAAAAATAAATCTAATCCTTTTTCATTTATGACATTTGACATCGCAGTCTCTAAGTCGCTTTTGCGAGTAAGAACATCAGCTGTATCTACTGTGTTTACTTGTGCAATTTCAACTTTAGCAGAACCCATTTGGAATTCTTTTGCATCAAGAGATATCATCTCACTAGGAGCCTTATCGCTTAAATCTGCACCAGCCTTCAGCATGTTTAAGCCGTATTCTTCAAGGTTCACCTCTGCAATTTCTGCTAATTCACGCGCAGCAGCTACGTCTTCTTCTGTGCATGTCGGTGATTTGAATAATAATGAATCAGAAATGATCGCTGATAACATTAATCCCGCAATTTCTTTTTTTAATGTTACACCGTGCTCTTTATATAACTTGTTTAAGATCGTAGCTGTACAACCAACTGGTTCAGCACGATAATACAAAGGGTCACTCGTTTCAAAATTAGCAATACGGTGATGGTCAATAACTTCGAGTACACGAACTTTATCAATATCATCCACACTTTGCTGACGCTCGTTGTGGTCAACTAAAATGACACTGTTTACTTCATTTGAAACTGTTTCAACTAAACGTGGTGCATCTATATGGAAATGGTCTAAAGCAAATTGTGTTTCTCCGTTAACTTCACCAAGGCGTACAGGCTCAGCGTTTATTCCAATTTGTGTTTTTAATTCCGCATAAGCTATTGCAGAACAGATTGTATCTGTATCTGGATTTTTGTGTCCGAAAATGAGTGTCTTTTCCATTCATATTCTCCTTCACTTATTCATAATTAACAGGGTTCCAGTGGAAATCCTTTATTAAAATATGAGATATATATACTAACAACATATTTTATCATATATGAATACTTACAATAAAGATTTATATCGAAAACGAGCTGTAGACTGTATTATGAATTATGTTATGATTGGTGAAAAATAGATAGGAGAGTAGAGATGTCATACATATTAATTAAGAATGGTAAAATATACAATCCTAACTATCACGGAAAAGCAGACATATTAATGGTTAACGATAAAATCGTGAAGATAGCTGAGGATATTTCTGCAGAACATGATTTATTTGATGTGGAAGTCATTGATGCAATGGGCAAGATCGTCGTTCCAGGGTTTATTGATCAACATGTTCACCTAATAGGTGGTGGTGGCGAACTTGGTTTTTATAGTAGAACACCTGAGGTGGTGTTATCTGATCTTGTGAAAAATGGGATCACTACCGTCGTTGGATTGCTCGGAACAGATGGTGAAACAAGGCATATTGAATCCCTCCTCGCTAAGGCTCATGGTTTAGAACATGAAGGAATAACGACATTTATTCATACAGGTTCATATACAATACCGAGTGTCACGATTACAGGTAGTGTGAAGAAGGATATTATGTTTATTGATAAAGTAATTGGTGTGAAGGTCGCGCTTGCAGATCATCGGTCTTCACAAATGGCGGATCAAGAAATAATTCGTTTAGCTTCTGAAGCAAGAGTAGCAGGTATGTTAAGTGGCAAAAGTGGTATGGTGCATATCCATGTAGGAAGTGGAGGCGCTCGACTTGATCAGTTATTACGAATTGTAGAAGAAACTGACATTCCTATTACTCAATTCATGCCTACACATGTTTCAAGAACGAAGGCGCTACTTGAACAAGCTATTCAGTTTGCACAAGTTGGTGGTCGTATTGATATATCAACATACGCAGAGGTTTATAACAATGACGAAATCATACCGAGTGATGCCGTAGTAGAATGTTTAAATCATAAAGTTCCGGTCGAAAACATTACGATAAGCTCTGATGGAAATGGAAGCTTACCTGTATATAATGAAAACAGCAACATCATTGGGTTAGATGTAGGTAAAGTGGACACTCTATACACTGTTTTTAAGCATTTAGTTACGAAGAAAAATATCGACCTTGCTGATGCTTTAAAAATCGTAACCTCTAATGTTGCTAAAGCAATTAGTGCGTATCCACAGAAGGGTTTGTTAAAAGAAGGTAGTGATGCAGACATTGTTATTCTAAATGAACAAACTCTTAATATTGAACATGTATTTGCAAAAGGACAACAGATGGTCAAGGATAGGCAAGTAATTGTGAAAGGAATATTTGAATAATTAGATATATGTAAAAAGGTACTAAGCATAATATGAAGTGACCCCAAAAAGTTAGACACGTTATTAAATTTATGCAACTTTGGCATGAGTTCGGTATTGTACTGGGCTCATGCCATTTAATTTACCTTTTATCCTTTTATGATTATAGTAAT
>NZ_JBPXRQ010000023.1:0-27997 GCF_051842895.1 Cytobacillus sp. Hm23 | reverse complement strand
TTTACTTCTAAATCTAAAGGCAATACTAGTTGATTCATGATATAATTTTTAAACATAAGGACCCTTCTTTCGGATGAAATTTGGTGTGGTAACTTTATTTTATCAGAAGTGGTCCTTATTTTAATTCAAAAATAAACAAAGCCGGTGAAATTTTACTCGTCGTAAAATTTCACCGGCTTTTTCATATCAGAGTTGGGTTTTGTCCCAGCCTCTTTTTTTACGTAAAGGGCTTCTTTTAAAGAACATCTATTTATATGATTCTCTGCTTGTGCAGGCGATATAATACGCCAAAGCTCTTTTTGGTTTATGCGATTGGTATCAATATGATCTTTTTGTAAGGCTCTTATCGTAAGGCTCTTTTCGTAAACATTGTTGCTATTGTTATCAAATTAATACCAAAAAAGCGATTTTTATATAGTTAATCATCGTTGTACTGAAGAAAAGATGCCACGAACTCTAGTTGTGTTCGTGTTTAGCTCTTATTACGAAAAGCAACAATTAATGCGAAAACAGCCTATCGTAAACTTTGTTGCTATTGTTACTAAAAATAGACAGTATGATTAGTTTTAAGAGAGCTCAATAATTATAAAAGTAGAAAAGATGCTATGAACGTTAGAGGTATACGTGCTTATCTCTTAGAAGAGAAGCGTCAATCATTGCGGAAAACAGCTTTTTGTAAACTATGTAGCGATTGTTTAACGAATAGAACCGCAGGAAGTGGCTGTATGATAAACATCTTTTAATGAAGTCATCAACATTATTGACAAGTGTAAGAAATTCCTAGTGAATAATAACAATTTATTAAAAACAGCTTACATAGGTATTTTTAACATATGGGAACAGCTAGAAGGTGGTTATATACAATTTGAAGAGTAGTAGCCATTATCATCTACTAGGTAAGTAGAAATCAGGTTGAAAGCATTGTGACGTAATCAACACATTGAATGAGTAAAAATACTATATTACTTTATAAATATAACTATTAATATATTTATATAAGTCGTCAAAATAATAAGATAAATAAAGAGATCTTTATAAAATATGCGTATTTTGACGAATCATGACAAATTATCAGATTTTTTGTCATGTATATTATTGTGATAATATATATGTCCCGGGGCCTATTTTGAACAATATCTTTTATGTGAATGTTTATTTCCACGTAAAACGTTCCGTAATAGGTTTAAGAAAAATTGCTAGTTAACTAGAACTAAATAATGATTTTTAACTAATTCAGTTTAAGCCTTTTACTTGAGTAGTATTGTGATAGGGGTTAAGAGCGTACATGGATTATTTGCTTAACATTGAAGTATAAATAGGTAGCGTTTTATATCCTAGTAATCACATAAATACTCTTGTGATTAGCGATACGTCAATGCACGCGCATACAGAGCAAAATTTATACTGAGAGGGAGAAATCTATGAAAAAGAGAAAAGTTGTTTCAACCGTTCTAGCTGCTTCATTAGCACTAGGTGCTTTCTTAGTTCCAACTACAGGCACTGTTGATGCAAAATCACTTACAGAAAAATCGACAAAAAAAATTGATAAAAAAATAAAACAGCTAGAGAAGCTGGAGCAAATGAAAGAAAAATCAAACGGTAAATTCCGAGTTTCTTGGGATGAGAAGAAAGGTATTCCGCGCTATATTTCTGGTAAACTATCAGAACAAAATGTGGATGTGTTAGCATTCCTAGATGAGAATAGACAAGTATTTGATTTAGATGCTGGAGATTTTACGATTAAGCAAACAGAAACTGATGATCTCGGTATGACACAGTATCGTACTCAGCTTACTGTTGATGGTATTCCAGTATATGGATCAGAGGTGTTCATTCAAGTTGACGGTGATGGCATCATCACGTCAATGATCGGTCAAGTAGAACCAAAGCTTGAACAGAAGAATTGGCATAATTCTGTGAAGCTATCTGCAGAGGATGCAATTCAGGTCGCTGAAAGTAAGTTAACTTTCACACCGGAAGCAGATACGTATACGAAAGATCCAGCTTCTGACCTTTACCTTTATAAGCATGAGAATAAGTGGATGCCTGTTTACATTGTTGAATTACAATTCCATGCGCCATATATTGGTCGCGAAATGTTCTATGTTGATGCAAAAAAAGGAGATGTGCTACGATCCTTTAATAGAATTGAAAGTGCTGCTGAAGTAGGGACTGGAACAGGCGTGCTTGGGGATGAAAAAATAGTGAACACGTTTGAACAAGACGGGACGTATTATTTATACGATACTTCGAAGTCTATGAATGGTGTTATCGCAACATATGATGCCGAAAATACTTTTAGCCCGTTGTTAAGAGTTAACCCGCAACCTGGTGTATATGTAACGGATGATGATAACGTTTTTGATTCAGCTACTCAACGTGCAGGTGTTGATGCTCACGTATACGCTGGAGTTGTATATGATTATTTCTTAAATAACCATAATCGTGACAGCTATGATAATCAAGGTGGCAATATTATTTCTAGTGTACACGTTGGCACGAACTATAACAATGCTGCTTGGACTGGAACACAAATGGCGTACGGTGACGGTGATGGATCACTATTTACATCATTATCCGGCTCATTAGACGTTGTTGCACACGAACTTACACATGCGGTTACGGACACATCAGCTAATCTAGTATATGAATATGAATCTGGGGCACTTAATGAATCCTTTTCTGACGTGTTCGGTGTTCTCGTAGAAGCAGAGCAAGACGGAGCAGCTGACTGGTTGTTAGGTGAGGATGTGTATACACCTGCTATAGCTGGTGATGCATTAAGAAGTGTTGCGAACCCGACTTTATATGGACAACCAGATCATATGGATGATTTCCTCGTGAAAAATGATGAAAATGCGCTTGATTGGGATTTTGGAGGAGTACACACAAATAGTGGAATTCCGAATAAAGCATTATATAATATTGCATCTGCTATTGGTCTTGAAAAAGCAGGCGATATTTATTACCGTGCTTTAACGACACATTTAACATCACAAGCTCAATTTATTGATGCACGTAATGCTTTATTGCAATCAGCCGAAGATTTATACGGAGCAGGTGGGGCTGAATATCAAGCAATAGAAAGTGGTTTTGCAGCTGTAGGAATTGATGATACAACGACTACATCTGTTACTGACAATTTCGAGCCAAATAATACTTTAAGCACTGCACACGCTGTCGAAAGTGGAGAAATATATACTTCTTATATCTCATCTGCTGATGATTTAGATGTATATACATTCACTGCTGGAACGAGAGGTCAGGTGACTGTAGATTTAACAAGTGTACCAGATGATTATGACCTATATTTATTAAATCGCCGCGGAGAAACGATAGCTGTATCACAAAATGCAAACACGCTTGCAGAATCACTTACTTATACGGCAGCTGCTGGTGAAAAATTATACGTAGCAATCATCGGTTACGAAGGTGTATTTAGTACAAGTCCATATACACTAAGCATAACTTATCCATAAAATGATATAACGCCATTGGTTGGTAAGCTATATAGAACATACATGTCTAAGCCCACCCCCCCTCATATTCTCATAGAGGGGGCTTTTTTTATTATGATACTATTAGAAGCTTACTTTATCTAGTTCGACGATGGCCATCGTACATCTAGAAATACAAATTAATTTGTCCTGTTCATCCACAATTTTAATTTCCCATACATGTGTTTTTTTTCCTCGGTGTAACGGTGTACCGATGGCGGTCACAACACCACCTCTTTTAGCTCGTATATGGTTTGCATTAATCTCGAGACCGACACAGCCTTCTTTTTCCTGATCAATGAGATTGAAAGCTCCGAAACTCGCGACGGTTTCTGCTAGTGCTACAGAAGCACCGCCATGTAAAATTCCAAAAGGCTGACACGTTCGTTCATCCACAGGCATTGTAGCGACAGTGCGCTCTTCATTTACTTCTACAATCTCAATACCGAGATGATTGACTAATGAATTTTCAAAATTTAATCCTTTGCTCATGAATTCTCCCCCTTATCCTCTTTCTTTTATTGTCACACAACTTATTATAATTTTCCAATTCCTTAACAGAATCTTTCGTTAAGAATACTTTCATTCGGTCTTGTCCAACACTATATTTTCATCAAGCGATAGAAAAATAAATGAATGGTCTGATGAAATGTTTCTTTATTTTGAAATAGGTTTGACAGGTCAGTTGATTTAACTGTCATTCCTTCACTCACAATAATATATGAAGCAAGGGCGCTATTATTTGGAACAGACTTTCAGCGTTCCTTTAACTAGAACGTTTATTTCCAAAAACATTAAACACAAAAAAAGAGCAAATACGTAGAAGGTTCTCATGCAGCTATGTTGTTCCCAAATCTAGTTTAAGCTTGAAGTATAGGTGATTTGAAAAAGGCTCTTTGCGTAAATATTGTTGCTATTATTATCAAATTAGTACTATAAAAGGTGGTTTTATTTTGTTAGACATTTGTATAGAAGAATAGATACTAGGAACTCTAGCTGTGTACGTGTTTACTTCTTAATACGAAAAAAAACAATCAATGCAAAAACAGCCTTGAAAAAGGGGAAACAACGGGCTACTTAGCTTTCTCATTCAATAAGGATTTTGGGTATGAAAGCAAGCACATAACATCACGCTTTGCTGTTGTAATGCTGTATAACAGCAAGTATATGAATAGAGCCATTTAAAAATAAGCACTTTCGAAAATTAGGTAGCCATTATTCTTTTTCTATCCATGATTTTCGAAAGTCATCATACCCAAAAGCTTCGAAGCGAGTATCTTGAATTAAATGGTGGAACTTGCGGTGAATGACTGGGTGATACCGATATACAATAAGATGCTCGTTTCTTAAATATTGTTCTACTTTATCTATCCATGCTTCCCGCTTTTTGTAATTTGGTTCATACTTAACATGTTCAAGATAATTTTCAATGTAGTGTAAGTTTTTGCGATCAATAAACCTTTGGAAGACATTTGATTTGTTGTAAATCGAATCTAAAAAAGATAGGTGATAATCATCTGATGTCACCTCGCCTGCAAAAAGTAAATCGGCTTCTTGATCAATGGTTGCTGAATAGAAGTCATCCATATGAAAGTGTATACACTTAAGATGAATACCTTCAGTTCCGGCAGCCTTCATAAACCATTCGGCCTGTTCTTTTTCATCACGTGTGTCTCTCGTATATAGTGTTATTGTTTCACCTTGATAACCCGATTTCTTTAATAGTGATTTTACGAGTTTCTTATCTTTAGTGTCAGGGTGTGATTTCCATGGAAAATAGCTGGATGCTTCTATTAAATTCTCTCTTCCTAAATCCTTCCACATTTGCTTCATATCTAATAAGTGAAATAGTGCTAACCGAAAGGAATGTTGTAGGACAATTGAAGAACGCTTAAGATTAAATGCAAGAAATCGAAAGCCTGTTATCATATCCTCTTTGCGGATCGTTGATTCTTCCTTCTCTTCTCCTTTAACTTGAATCGTCATCGTAAGATTTGATTCGCTCGGCAGAAGATAAAATTCAATTTCATCAATTAATGGTCTTGCAAGAAAATACTGATCAAACGCCTCTAACACGATCATCGTATCAGTACGTTTTTTGAGTTGAAATGGACCCGTCCCGATCCACTTGTTTTCATCAAACGGTTCATCCTCTGGAAGAATTGAAAAGGGAATTGTGCTCATATAACGAATGAAAAGTGGATTTGATTGAGCCAATTGTATGCGAACGATGAAAGGCGAAACACATTCGATCATTTGGATATCCGAAACGATCCAATTAAGAGAAGATGTTCGGTCTTTTAGTCGTTCAATCGTATATTTCACATCACCACTATGCAAATTGCGTTGATGATGAAATTGAACCCCTTTCCTTAAAAAAAATGTCCATGTTCGGTAATCATTTTCAACCTTCCAGCGGTGTGCAATGTGTGGGTTAATAGTATCAGCTTGTTGATCATAGGTAACGAGAGTACTCCCTAACTGTTGGATTAGGTAATTTTCAAAATCGATGGCAGAGGATTGTGGGTCTAGAGTGACAATTCTTTTTTCAACTGCTAATCTTAGCACTTCCTTCGATTGATTCGCCGATTGCAAACCCAATAGTTTTTTGACTTCTTTTGATACATTAGCGATCCATGAATTTGGAATCGGTAATTGTAACAATTGAAAGATACGTTCGATTTGGTCATGTTCAATACAAGTTAATACCGCCTGCTCAATTTCCTGTTGCAAGGGGTTTGTAAAGTTGATGCGCGAAGGGTTTCCCCTGCCTCTTCCAGGATGATAAGTACATCTTCCATTCTCTTCGAATTTCCTAATTTTTATCTTTACATTTTTTTGATTGCAATACCAGACTTGTTCAAGCTCCTTAAGCTTAAACGACACTGATTGTTTTATTTCTCTAGGATATAAATATGCTCGCATTTGAAAGTATGCCAAATCCTTCATCGTTTTCTCCTATCTATTAAAAAGGGGTCGGTATTAGTTAGATTATACCCTTTTTATCAGCTTTTGGATAAAGCATAATAATTTGTAAGCAATTGTTATTTCTATTTTATAATAAGAAGGGGAAGCGATGGAATTAAAAACGATATTATCCATTGTAGTTACAGTTTTCTTTTGGGCATCTGCCTTTGTTGGTATTCGTGCAAGTTTGGACGATTATTCTCCACAAAACTTAGCCTTATTAAGATTCTTAGTTGCTTCATTAATCTTTCTCGTTGTTGCTTTATTTAAAAAAATACGCATTCCAGAGAAAAGTGATATGCTCCGTATTTTCCTCTCAGGGTTCATTGGTATTGCGTTATACAACTTTGCATTAAACTATGGAGAGCAAAGGATTGAAGCGGGCATAGCTAGTTTTATTGTCAACACAGTCCCAATCTTTTCAGCACTATTTTCTATGTATTTTCTTCGTGAGAAATTCTTTATGCGACAATGGATCGGATTTATTATAAGTCTGTGTGGAATTATTCTTATTGCCTATCGTCCAGAAACAAACTTCACCATTGGGGTCAGTGTTTTTATACTGTTGTTTGCAGCGACTACACAAGCAGCGATGTTCACTTTACAAAAAACACTTACTAAAAAATATACTCCACTCGAATGTACCGCTTATGCTATTTGGAGTGGGACATTCACACTATTATGGTTTGGGCCTGGCTTATTAGATGAAATCCTTGTAGCTTCAATGAGTAGCACTGTCACCGTTATTTACCTAGGGATATTCCCAGCAGCAATTGCCTACTTAACATGGGCTTATGTTTTATCAAAATTGTCTGTATCTGTTGCTGCAACATTTTTGTACTTTGTACCAGTAGGAGCTACCCTCATCGGGTGGGTCTGGTTACGAGAAATACCAACTCTATTATCTATTGGAGGAGGTATACTTGTCATTACAGGAGTAATCTTTGTCAACCAAAAACGGAATATGATTAGCAGAAGTGAAGAGGAAAATAAGATTCATGCTGCATCATCATAATGACAGTTAAAGGTTAATATATTTTGTTGTGATTTTTTTCAAATGCATCATACATCTAGATAAAGCTTTTTGGGTCAAGAGGTACCGAAACATTTGTTGGCAAAACAACATTGATGAAAAATATAATAAAGGAGTGTCTATTATGATAACGATTAAACGTTTAACAGAATGCTCTTTGCAGGATGCCGTAACTGCTTGGAATGAGGGATTTACAGGCTATTTTACTGATGCACAGATGACCATTGATTCCTTTTTGAACCGTCTTGCTCAGGAAGGTTTGTCTGCCAACTATTCAATTATTGCTTTTGATGATAAGGAACCTGTCGGCATTGTCTTAAATGGTATAAGAATGATAGATGGCAAAAAGGTGTCATGGAACGGTGGAACTGGTGTTGCGCCTCAATATAGAGGTACAGGTGTAGGGAAGAAAATGATGGATGCATCTTTAGCAATTTATGAAGAAGAAGGTGTTGAAATCGCGACATTAGAAGCGATTAAAGAAAATGAAAAAGCGATTTCTTTGTATAAAAAGCTAGGGTATGTGATCGAAGATAGCTTGCTATTTATCGCCCATGAAGATTCATTTGACTCGAATCCCTTTAAAAACCACCTAGCTACATACAACTTTATTAAAACTGTTCCTCCAGAAGTTCAAAACCTTTCATTTTATAAAAGTATGTATTGCTGGCAAACGCAATTTAAGAGCGTAAGAGATGGAGAAGCTTTTATTGCGATTGATGATCAAACTGGTGAAAGTATAGGTTATGCGTTATTTAAGCGTATTTTTAATGAAGAAGGCGTTCATGTCACTACAGCGCTGTACCAATGTGAAGTAGCACCTCGTAGACGTGATCAGCACCAAATTACAGCAAGTTTATTATCGCAATTATTTGCACCGTTCGATCAAAAACTAAAGCGAATTACAGTCAATTTAGTAGCTACGAATGAAACAGTGGTCTCATTACTTAAAGAGGCTCGTTTTGAGAAAAGTATAGAACAAGTATATATGAAGAAAATCATGCTTAAAGAATAAGTAGAGGTAAGTTGCTTATGTCTTAGTACGAGAAAAAATGAATACGCAAAAAAGCAAAAGCTTATAAGTGGGACTTATAAGCTTTTGCTATTATCACATAACATCACATAATTCCACAACATTTCTTCCATAATTATCAAATAGTATAGATGTATATAACATGAAAAGTATCGGATTGGAATACTGTTCTCAAAATTAATGATGTACGGCTTAACGTATGTGTAGTTGACTAGGGCTCTATGCATCAATTTTGTTGTGAATTGCTCAAAACCTTCGTTGAAAAAAAGAAACAGTGCCACGAGCTATAGTTTTAGGTGTATATATCTTAGTACGAAAAGAGTAACAAATAAGATTTTGTATTACGCCAGGGAACTACAAAAATTGAACAAATATAGTGCACGAACACCTGTAACACATTTCTACATTACCGCGATGGGGGACGGTCCCCCGTTGTTGTAATGCGTTAAAGTGTAGCGCGACTGACCGAAAAGGCGGTGAAACATGAATACGGTTTTGTTAGTTGAAGATGAGGTGCCGATTGCAAGAGTTCTTCGTGCGTATTTGAGTAAGGAAGGCTTTCAAGTAGAACATACGAAGAAGGGTAAGGAGGCGCTTGAAGTATTTGAGGTGCATAAGCCTTCACTTGTGCTATTAGACATTATGCTTCCTGATGTAGATGGCTGGCATGTCTTACAGAGGATTAGGAAGACGAGTTCATGCCCTGTGATTATGATTACAGCATTAGGAGATATTAATCAACGTTTAAAAGGGCTAAACAACGGTGCAGATGATTACATTTCAAAACCATTTGTTGCAGAAGAAGTAGTTGCTCGAGTGCATGCTGTTTTAAGAAGATCAAAGTCTATTGAAGACCGCACGGTGAAGCACTTCGGGAACTTAGCGATCGATACAAGCTCACATCAAATTTTATTAAATGGAACTGAGGTTCACGTAACACCTAGGGATCTAGCATTACTCATATTTTTAGCCGAGCATACAAATCAAACATTTACTAGAGAGCACCTGATAGAGCAAGTGTGGGGTATTGATTATGATGGAAGTGACCGAGCGGTAGATTTAGCAATTAAGCGCTTAAGAAAATCACTAAAAGAGTGGGATTCATCTGTAGGAGAAATTAAAACGTTACGGGGAATGGGGTATCAGTTAAGTGTTTATGAATAAAAATAAGCGCATTCCCTTACTGAACTATTTAGTAAGTAGGTATTTAGTTACTTTGATTATTGGGCTAACAGTGATCGGTATTGCTTCGGTTGTTTGGATTAAGGACGAAGCAATTAGGAATAAGATAGAATTAGCACAATACCTCGTTGCAGATGTTGCAGACCGTTTAGTAACTGAAGATGGATATATTGAAAGAATACAAGGTAGCTCTCCGTTGTTTAACCGCGTAATAGAAGAAATCATTCAAGATCCTAAAAGGTTAAATCGTTTGGATATTAGATCAATGATCATTATACAAGATGAAGATGGGCAAGTCGTTTACCCGACTTTTCCGCGTGGATTATCAATTATTTCTTCTGAAGAGCGTCAATTAAATTTGCTTGAAATGAATGAAGTTGAGAAAGTTGAATTCGATTTGTTAGGGTTGTCATATGTTATTTCGTCGCCTATTGAATATGAAGATCGTTCCATAGGAGCAGTAGCCATTATTGTACCAGAAGAAGAATTTTCCACAATGGGAAGACAAATGGATGAAGAATATCGTTTACTAGCTATTCTACTAGGAAGTTTAGCGATATTAGGTTTGATCATTATCTATTTGTTATCAAACAAAATTATATCCCCTATTCTACAAGTCTCTAAAGCTGCCAAACAAATTCAAAATGGGAACTATAACGTTAAACTAGCTACTGATACACAAGGCGAAGAACTTTATGACTTAATTGAATCATTTAAAGAAATGACTACCCGCCTTAAACAATTAGAGGTAATGAGAACAGAGCTGCTTGCAAGTGTGACACATGAACTGAAAACACCCATTGCATCAATTAGTGGTTTAGTGCAGGCTGTGAATGATCAAATTGTATGTGGTGATGAAAAACAAGAATTTTTGGATATTACTTTAAATGAAGCACGCAGGCTACAGCTTATGGTGGAGGATTTACTTGATTTTAATTCTTTTGCCCTTGGCGAAATAAAAGTGAAGTGTGAAAGACTTAATATAAATAAGTGCATACTGGAAATGACTGATCAATGGAAAATGACGAATGATGAACATCACCTCATTCAAGTCAAAGTTGCATCATCTGAAAAACCACTTTTCGCATACGGAGATCCATATCGTATTCAGCAAATTATCATAAACTTACTAAATAATAGTAAGCATGCATTCTCAAAAGAGATTGAGGTGAAAATATTCGAGCCAAATAAAGATTTTATTGCGATTGATATCATTGACCGTGGTTGTGGTATTCCTTTGGAAGAACAGCCATTAATTTTCGAGCGCTTCTATAAAGGCAAAGCGCAAAAAAATACGGTGAGAGGCTTAGGTCTTGGCTTATCAATAAGTAAACTTCTTGCCAATGCTCAACAAGGAGACTTGTTCTTAAAAGAAAGCTCAAACGACGGAAGTACCTTTACCTTATTGCTTCCTCGAAAAACAACGACCAAGAGGGAGGAGGGTATTCTTTAATTAGTATTTGAAAAACCCCACAATAATTTGTAAAGTGGGGGGGAAATAGGACATAAAACTAGCATCCACAGCTTAAATTATCTGCATCAAGTGGGAAGTTCATCGTTTTCCAAGCTGCAATCCCTCCAGCTAATTCTTTCACTTTGTAGCTGTTATTTAGTAGGAGGATAGCTGCTTTTGCAGCAGTATTACACCAAGTGTCCCAACAGTAGACAACAATCGTCTTATCTTTAGGTAATTCATTCATACGGGATGATAATGCTGCGAAAGGTATTTGCACTGCACCTTGAATTTTTTCATTTCTTACTTCTTGGGGACCATTTCGTACATCAACTAATATGTAATCATGGGGAGCTTGTTTTATAACTTGAACATAATCCATTGGGCTAAACGTTGCTTCAACACGGTTTTGAAAAAATGTTAATTCTTGTTTCATTAATTAGACACCTCCAAAATTTTTAAACCTCAATGTTTCAATGAAAGCACACAGACTGACGCTTCTTATGCGATGTCTTTTTTTGACACCTCTTGGTTTGGATTGCACTCATTTAATAAAACAACAAAAATATGTTAGTCCTCTCTTTGCATTAAAAAGATTTTCACTAAGATGTCTTTGAGTTGTAGTTTTTCTTCTGGAGTTAGTGGCTGTAAAATGTCATCTTCTGTTTTTCTTAAGTGATGTTCACCTAATTTAAGCATGTGTTGTCCATTTTCAGTAAGAACTAGCTTGTTAAATCTGCGATCTTTTTCATCTTTTTTTCGCGCAACAAATTGTAGTTTCTCTAATGAATCAACTAAGCTAACAATCGTTGTTCGGTCAATTAATAGCTTCTCACCAAGCTCTTTTTGCGACATGCCATTCCCTTCTGATAATGTGATGAGAATGCCGTATTGACGAGCATTTAATGAATGCTGATCTAAAAATATTGTGAGAGATGTTTCCATTGATTGAGCAATTTTTGCAAATAAAAAGCCGTAACTATCTTCAATAAGCATGATACTTAAGCCTCCTTTCTACACAGTTGTTGGAAAATTATAACCTCAAGGTTCACTGAACGTAACAGCAAATAGGTAACGTCTTGTAGAGGTTTGTGTATCCACGTATTCAGACTGAGAAGCTCCACCGTTATCAAATTCCCTTAAGCTATTCTCCATAAAATAATTTATGAACTTATATAATCAGTATACACTGATTATTTGCTAAGTCAACATATATAAAAAATATTGGATTTTAAATAATAAGTGGAATAATCACCGAATACATTATAATGAGTGTTCAAAAAAGGGACAGCAACTGAAGAGCAAGATGTCGTAGAAAAGATGCTTCGAACACTAGATGTATACGTGCTTTTATCTGAGAACGAAAAGCAACAACTAATGCAAGAACGGCCTTTTTGAACAGTTGAATATAGAAGAATTGTGTGAAGGAGGATATGATATGCAAATCCATGTTGTACAAAGTGGGGATGCTTTGTGGAGTATTGCACAGCGGTATGGTGCTGATATAAACCAAATTATTAAAGCGAACGGAATGAAAGACCCCAACGTGCTAGTCGTTGGTCAAGCACTAGTTATTCCTTCGCCGACACGCCAACACGTCGTACAGCCAGGTGAAGATCTTTGGAGAATCGCCCAAATGTATGGTGTCAGTGTCCAATCAATTATTGATAAGAATGCGATTGCCGATCCAAATCGTATTCAAATAGGTCAGTATTTAACCATCCCTGTACCTTTACACCATGTCGTACAGCCAGGTGAAATGCTTTGGATGATTGCGCAAAGATACGGGGTAAGCGTTCAGGACATAGCTGTTGCAAATCAGCTTGCGAATCCCGATCTCATTTTCCCAGGTCAAGTGTTACGCATTCCAGAAAGAGTAAAGCAGTTAGCTGATGTAAATGCGTACATTACTAGAATGGGGGAGAGAGGTGTCGAGCTCGTTGATGATGTAGGAAATCTACTAACCTATTTATCAATATTTGAATATGCGGTAAAAGAAGATGGTACGATCTCAACATTAAGTGATAAAGAAGTCATAGAGGCAGCTGAGAAATATAATATTGGTTCCTTAATGGTTATTTCGAATCTTTCTGGAGGGAATTTTGATTCAGACCTTACTGCAACGATCTTTGCAAGTGAAGAATTACAAGATACATTGATTACGAATATTTTAGAAACGATGAAGGAAAAAGGCTATGTGGGGCTGAATGTTGATTTTGAATTTGTATACCCTGAGGATCGTGAGAATTATAATAATTTTCTTCGGAAAACAGTTGCAAGACTTCATCCTGAAGGCTTATCGGTGTCAACAGCTTTAGCTCCGAAAGTAACAGGCACAGAGTCAGATTTACTTCGTGCTGCGCATGACTATCAGGCTCATGGAGAAATTGTTGATATGGTCTTTTTAATGACCTACGAATGGGGATGGTCCGGTGGGCCACCGTTGGCCATAGCACCACTCAATTCGGTGAGAAAAGTATTAGATTACGCTGTTACTGTCATACCGAGAGATAAAATTTTGATGGGAATTCCTTTATATGGTCGAGACTGGAACATTCCTTTCGTCCAAGGTACGTCTGCGTCGACATTAAGTCCACAAGCTGCTGTAGAACGTGCAGGAAAGTACGGTGCTACCATTGAATATGATCCAACATATCAATCACCATTTTTTAGATATTACGATGAAGAAGGAGCACATCATGAAGTGTGGTTTGAAGATGCACGCAGCATTCAAGCAAAGCTAGATACAGTGAAGGAGTATCATTTAAGAGGCTTGTTCTACTGGGTTCTTGGATTGCCATTTCCACAAAACTGGTATGTACTTGATAGTAACTTTAAAGCCCACAAACATATATAGGAAACATTGATGTGTCATCATTGACGTGTAGCCGTAAACTTTGTTACTAAAAATAAGCAGTATGATGAGTTTTATGAGAGCTCAATCATGGTCAAAGTAGAAAAGATGTCACGAACGATAGAATGTATACGTGCTTATAAGAAACTCTTAGCGATTCTTGTTAAGAGTTTTTTTATCGTGTTTTTTTACTTCCTCATTTCGCTACGGTGATGGTAATTGTAAAATTCTAATTCTGAAACAAACTTAAGATTATTAATAGAGATTTTTAACTGTGCTAATTTTGTATTTTTATGTTTGTTAGACGTGGAAATAAGTCGTTTTAACTTACAGAAATTGCATTTTCGACACGTTTTAGGCGATAAAAATGCAAAATTGGACATTTTACTTACAAGCAACGGTTTAGGTATGATGGGACTATCAAATTAGAAAGGAGCTAATGAAGTGATAAACCAGGTCATACTTGTTGGACGCATGACCAAAGACCCTGAAATGCGATATACGAATGATGGAACGGCTGTATTAAACTTTATTTTGGCGGTAAATAGAAATTATAAAAATGCACAGGGTGAGATTGACACTGATTTTGTTAATTGTACAGTATGGAGAAAAGCTGCTGAAAATACAGCGACGTATTGTAAAAAAGGGTCGATTGTTGGAATTACTGGGAGAATTCAAACGAGACGTTACGAAAATCAAGAACGGAAAAATGTGTATGTAACTGAAGTCATTGCTGAATCTGTACGGTTCATGGATGGCAAAAAACCTGAATCAATCGCTATATAGTTGACAACCCCTTAACAAAATATCCTCGCTTCACAATGCCTCACTTATTCTTCAACTTTCCTCTAGACAAAAAGTTTCTTCAACGTATCTCCAATATAAAATACCAACCTATTTTGGTTGGTATTTTTTTGCGCTTAGTTTCTATTTTTACAAAAATTGGATATTAAAATAAGTTTTTAAAAGTAGTAAAGATGCCATGAAGGCTAGAACTATACGTGTTTATATCTTAAACAGCATTTCACGATCACTTACAATATATGTTCAACTGTAAACATCTCACTCATTAATGTTGGCAGCTGTGGAAACTCAAGTCTAATTTGCCAGAAGCCTACCCCACCTAATCCATATTCACGAACTAACTTGAACTTTTCATTAATACTTTTAACATCCTCAAACCACACGATACGCCTTTTGTTTTCTTCATCAACAAACTCAATCCATGGGGACGCTGATTCAACATCGTATCTAATTGGAATTTGATATTGCATTGCAATTTTTGTGACAGCATGTGATGACAGGGCGCGTGCACTCATTCCTTGTGTAAACGGTACTGTCCAATCATAGCCATATAGAGCCGTTCCTAAAACGATCTTGTTTCTAGGGATTTGAGTAATAGCAAAATCAAGTACTGTACGTACCCGTTTAATTGGCGCAATAGGTCCTGGTTGACTGAATCTCCAATGCCAATCATATGCCATAATAAATACAAAATCCATTGATGGTGCGATTGCCTGATAATCTAGCCCTTTATGCCATGCTTCAGATTCCTTTGCCAAAACCGCGATCGTCGTAAGGTACCCATCCACTTTCATACGGTCGTTGAGCAATCTACAAAACTCAGAAAATGAGTCTCTATCTCTTTCGGTTACAGCTTCAAAATCAATATTTACCCCAGAATAATTTTTACTTGATACGATTTGATAAATATTATCTATTAATCTTTGTGTATTTTCTGCAGATGATAATACTCTATGAATCATGTCTGCATTAAACGCAGTAACCGTTGCTAATGGAGCAATTCGATTTTCACGTGCTGTTCGTATAGCACTTTCATCATCAAGGTCACTAAGGTTGCCGCCTTCTTGTAACTGATAATCGAACAATGGTACATAATTCAGCCACGGAGCAAAGGTTGTTAATTCTTCTTCTAAAGGTATAGGATCTCTTAATGTTACATAGCCCATCTCGTCAGCTGTAATAATCGATTCATATCCAACACTGTCAGCTGAATAGCTAGGTATGTTTGGAAGTGTCAGTTGCATTCCTGGACTGATCATATTCGGGTTTTGGATTTGGTTTGCATCTATTAATGCTTGCGTAGAAACATTCGTCATTTCGGATATTTTATATAAAGTATCCCCTTGCTGTACAATATAAACATTTTGTCTAATAAGAAGCGACTGACCAGGAACAATATTACCATTTTCTAAACCATTCACTCTCATAATATCTTGATAAGAGGCTCTAAATTGTTGCCCGATGGAATATAGAGAATCTCCCTGCTTAACGGTGTATATAATCATTTCATAACCTCCCAAATGCTTCACATAATCAAACAAAATCGTCTATTTCACTCATAAAAGCACACAATAACCCATCTATCTTAAACTATTCATACCCAACAAAAATATGCCATTATTTTTGGGGTCTGACCCTGGTGAGTTAAAGTGATAATGGTTATTTTTAATGTTGAGTATTCATATCTTTTGTGAAAATTTGCTAGAAATGGTTATAATACATACTAGATTACTATGCTAGTGAGCCAATTGATGAAAGTGTATAGAGGTAAACCTTCGTTACGGGAGGAAAGGAATCAATGGTAAAGCATCTTTCTGAACATACTTATTTTCAAATGTAAATATAATTGGTGTATTGAGCAGTATTGATTTTATTTTTAATGAAACATTTTCTTCTTTATTAACGTATTAATTGTACATAACCATATCTAGCCGTTTTTAACAAAGTGGCATTCGATTTTAAACATTTTATTGTAGGGAGTGCTTTAAATGGAAAAGAAAAGGGAGTTAGGAGATTGGAGGTTATTTTCAGCACTTATTAAGGAAACAAAACCGTCCAAAATATTAATTTCAATTGCGATGATGATGAGTGTTTTCTCGACAATTGTATCACTTGCGATTCCTCTTTTTACGAAAAACTTAGTTGATCAATTTTCGTTGTCGTCATTTAACCAAACCCATATTGTATTGTTAATTGTAGCTTTCGTCATTCAAGCTATTGCAGGAGGACTTTCCCTTTATTTGCTAAGCTATATAGGTCAATCTATCGTAGCCAAGATAAGAGAACGGTTGTGGAAAAAGCTTTTAGTACTTCCTATACGATATTACGACCAAAACCGAACAGGTGACACAATAAGTAGAATGACTAATGATACTGCTGTAGTCAAGGAGCTAATTACGGATCACTTAACCAATTTTGTCACTGGAGTTATATCAATTATAGGGTCGGTTGCAATATTACTGTATCTTGATTGGAAAATGACCTTGATAATGCTGTTGGTAGTCCCAGTGTCCCTATTTGTATTACTACCATTAGGGAGACAAATGTATAAAATATCAAAGAATTTACAGGATGAAACAGCGAAGTTTACTACAGTGCTGAGTCAAGTGCTCTCTGAAGTCCGACTTGTAAAAGTCTCTAATGCAGAATCAATTGAGCTTGAAAATGGAAGAAAGGGCATTAATAATTTATTCAAGTTCGGCTTGAAGGAAGCAAAAGTACAGGCATTAATTGCACCTTTAATGTCGTTCGTATTAATGGCATTACTCGTTGTTATTATGGGATACGGTGGCTTGAGAGTAGCTTCTGGCGCATTATCAGCCGGGGATTTAGTAGCATTTATCCTTTATTTGATTCAAATTATTATTCCAATGAGTCAATTTACAGCATTCTTTACTCAGCTTCAAAAAGCAATGGGTGCGACTGAACGGATTATTGGCATCTTGAATTACGAAGAAGAGCATATTACAAGTGGATCATCTGTTACAAATGTTGATCAATCAATAAATGTGAAAAATCTTACCTTTTCATATCAAAATGGGGAGAACATTTTAAAGGATATTAGTTTTTCAGTAAAAGCAGGAAAAGTGACAGCAATTGTCGGACCGAGTGGCAGTGGAAAAACGACATTATTTTCACTTATTGAAAGATTTTATGAACCGTCGAATGGGTTCATACAGCTAGGAGAAGAACCGATAGATCAATTTTCATTAAAATCATGGCGTAATCAGATTGGTTACGTATCTCAAGAAAGCCCGATTATTGCAGGAACAATAAGGGAAAATATCATTTATGGAACAGAAAATGAAATAAGTGAAACTGAATTACGAAAAGCAGCACAGATGGCATTTGCCGATCAATTTATCGAAGAGCTCCCTCATAAATATGAGACCGAAGTTGGGGAGCGAGGAATTAAGTTATCGGGAGGGCAAAGACAAAGAATTGCAATTGCCAGAGCGTTACTAAGGGACCCGAAAATATTAATGCTTGATGAAGCAACATCTAGTTTAGATAGTAAGTCTGAGATTGTCGTTCAGGAAGCATTGAAAAATTTAATGAAAGGTAGAACGACATTAATTATTGCACACAGGCTATCTACCGTCGTCGATGCTGATCAAATTATCTTTATAGATAAAGGTATCATGACCGGGAAAGGTACACACGCTGAATTATTTGAAACGCATAACATGTACCGCGAATTCGCCACACACCAGTTGGGGGTCTGACCCCCGACGCTTTCAAGGGAAACTAGTACTGATGTGTTTCTGTGAGAAAGAACATTTTTTGTCGAAATGTTAGCCAGTAGTGAGAAATATAACGAGTTGCTGCAATAATAAGTCTCCTCTTTGTCACATCAACAGGATTATAACAAGTATTTAACACTCCTCTCGGAAGCTCGTGAAATGTACCCCTTTTACCCACAAATCATATTTACCTAAATCCATTTGACGCAAGTGATACTGCCAACCAAAGTCAGTATCGTTGGAGTAGCTATTCCTCATGCATTCATTAAGAAAAACCCTTACATTAACAAAGAATATTGTCGTATTTTACAACACTTAAAGACTTTCAACAATATGTAGAAGCCAACTGCTGAAAATTATATGATTTTTATAGTCTTTAGAGAAGAAAAGAAGCTACGAATGCTTGGCTGATAAGTATTTATTTCTTAGTACGAAAAGGAAAATCAATATAAAAACAACTAAAATTAGCTTGTAAGTGCAATGTTATCACTACATACTTCTTCCCCAACAATGAAAGGACAAAGAGATAGGAAAAGCAGCAAAGTTCTTTACTCATTTCATTTGGATAAGGTGTAGCTTTTATCGTAGCTGATGCATACCCTACTTATATACGAGTTAGCTTTTCTTAAAGGTTTTTGTTAATTCATCTTTCACTCGATTGATAGGGCATTTTTCAAGAATGTAAAAAATTTAAAAATGTTACAAAATATTTCATAAAAAGAAAAAATTTCAGAATAATTGAATTATACTGAAAAATTGTTTGACTATGTATGTACGAGGAAATAAAATAGAATTATTCCTACTCTTAGCAATACAGGAAATATATTCACCTGTAATCTATTAATTTATTAAGAAAGGGGTTTTTTTGTGAGGTTAAAGAAAGCATTTATCGTTTTTACAGCATTTTTTCTTATTTTGTCTAACTTTTCAATGGTTGCAGCAGCTACAACGAATAACTCATCTGATGAAACAGCATATGAACCAAATGAAAAAGTTCGAGTTATCGTAGAATTAGATAGTGAGCCAGGTATTACATATGCGAATAAAGCGCGTGTAAAGTTTGGTGATTTATCTGATAGTAAGCAACAAGAATTAAAGGATAAAGCGTTAAAGGAGCAGGCATTTGTTAAATCAGATATTGCTTCTAAAGCGATAGAAATTGATTATGAAGAAAGCTTTACTACAATACTTAATGGCTTTAGTGGAAAAGTAGATTACCAATCTATTGAAACCATTCAATCGTTAAGTAATGTTAAAAAAGTATATATTGCTAATTCATATGTACGTCCTGATATTAATGTAAGTCAACAGCAACCGAATATGGTATACAGTAAAGGTATGGTATCTGCACCTGAGACATGGGCTGACTATGGCTATCGTGGAGAAGGAATGGTTGTTGCTGTTATTGATAGTGGTCATGATGTGAACCATAAAGATATGGTTTTAAGTGACGGTACAGTACCAGCATTGACACAAGCAAGTGTTGAGCAGCTTATTCAACAAAACGGTCTACCTGGAAAATATTTAACAGCAAAAGTGCCATACGGCTATAACTATGCTGATAGCAACGATCATTTACTAGACCTTGCTCCAGAAGGAGTGCATCATGGTATGCACGTATCTGGTACAGTTGGTGCAAATGGAAATGAAGAAAATGGCGGTATTAAAGGGATTGCCCCTGAAGCGCAAATTTTGGCCATGAAAGTATTTGGGAATGACCCAGTATTGCCGACTACATATAGTGATATTATTGTCAAAGCAATTGATGATTCAATTGCACTTGGTGCCGATGTAATTAATATGAGTTTAGGAGATGCTTCTCAATTTGTTAATGATGACGACCCTGAAAGAGCAGCAATATCAAGAGCTGTAGATAGTGGTGTTTTAGTCGCTGTGTCTGCAGGAAATTCTGGACAATTTGGCTGGGGTTCTGGCCTTAACCCGTTTAGTTCTAATCCAGATATCGGTGTCGTAGGATCACCAGGTTTGTTTCCACAAACTCTTCAAGTAGCAAGTATTCAAAATGATTACATTGACTTAGACGCGTTACAATATGCAGCTGGTGAAGAAACTGGAGCAATATCGTTTATGTCAGCTTCATCGGTGCACCCAAATGATTTAACGACGAAAACTTATGATGTTGTGTACGCAGGGCTAGGTCGTTTGCCGGGTGATTCAGATGTTGATCCAGCAGCAGATGATTTCGCTGGTTTGGATCTCACTGGAAAAATTGCGCTCATTCAACGTGGTGAGACATGGTTTATAACAAAAGCATTAAATGCTCAAGCAGCTGGTGCTGCAGGTGTTATCATCTTTAATCACTCACCTGGATATGTAAGCATGACAAGTGATCCTGAAGTTATGATTCCACAATTGTTTATTCTGCAAGAGCATGGAGAAATTTTAAAAGGTCTGTTAGACGAAGGGCAGGATGTTTCATTAACTTTCACAGGTGAAAAGTTAACATCTGTAAACCCACAGGCTGGTGAGCTAGCCGAATCAAGTTCTTGGGGAGTTACGCCTAACCTTGATTTTAAACCTGAGATTACCGCACCTGGGGTAAGTATTCTATCAACCTTACAAAATGATGGTTATGGTCTAATGACTGGTACGTCTATGGCATCACCACATGTTGCAGGTGGAGCAGCACTTGTATTACAGCATGTAACTGGTATGTATGATGTAGCAGGTCAAGATCGCGTTCAACTCGCTAAAATCTTATTAATGAACACTGCAAATATTATTGCTGATAAGGGTGTTTATAATAGTGCATATGGTACAGGAAATGCATATTCTCCTCGTCGTCAAGGCGCAGGGTTAATGAACTTACATGCTGCAATGAGTACACCTGTTGTAGTAACAGAAGTGAATTCGGGTGAAGCAAAGGTAGCGTTGAAGGAAATTGGGGAGAAAACAACATTTACATTAAAAGCAGAAAATATGTCTGATCTAGATGCAACATACCGTTTAGATGGTAGTGTATTGACTGATCTTGTCGGTGAAGGTATCAACCTACTTGAATCCCAAGGGATTTATAAGAATGGAACGATAGATGAAGTGGGCGTGGGGCAATTCCCAATAACTTATTCTTCTAGTCATATTACAACAGTAGAAGGAGAGCAACTTTTAACGGTGCCTGCTAGCAGTTCAGTGACATTTGATGTAACAATTGACCTTAACAATACCGTTGATTGGTTCTCTAATCTTCCTTTAAATGAAGTGTTTGCTAACGGTCACTTCGTTGAAGGGTTTGTAAAACTTGTTGATGTTACTGATATGAATCCAGAGCTAAGTATACCTTATGTAGGATTCCATGGAGAGTGGGCGGATGCACCGGTTTTAGATGAATTAGGTGGTTCTGGTTTATCTTACTATGGTGAAGCTGGCTTTATTTCAGGAAATAGTGAATTAGCTGGATTAGAAAGCTTCGAATATGAGTTTCTAGGGTATAATCCACATGATGGATTTGTTCATACTGATAAAATATCAATTTCACCAAATGGTGACGGTGTTAATGATGTCGCTGTCCCATATTTAACATTTTTAAGAAATGCTAAAGAAGTACAATTTTCTATTTTAAATAGTGATAAAGAGACTGTTCGTAAGTTAACAACTGAAAAAAATATTAAGAAAAATTATTTCGATAATAGTGGAGAGACGTTAGCTCATCTATTTGAGGATGCTGCTTGGGACGGTACTGTTAACAATGAGCTAGTTACTGATGGCTTATACTATTACGAAATCAAAACAAAAATTGATGACCCGGACGCTGATTGGCAAATCGTTGAAGTTCCTGTTTTTGTAGATACTACAAAACCATCAGTTATCGTCATTCATGATGATGAGAAAGATACACTATCTTTAAAATCAATTGAATACGGTTCAGGTATTTCACATTATGATATTCTTGTTAACGGAGTTTCTGTATTAGAACATCCGTTAGCTGCCGATAGAGATTTATATTATTTAAAAGGCGTATCGGATCAAGATACAATTAAAGTACTTGCATATGATTACGCAGGTAACGTAAAGAGTAATGTGGTATCAAGTGACGAGGTTATTCCTTTCATTATTGCGGACCTTCCAGAGCCTCTTAGTCCAATCGCATCAAGAACGATACCTGTTGCTGGATATGTAGCAGATGATGCAGATGTGAAAGAAGTAACCGTCAATGGAGCTAAAGTTGATTTGAAATGGGATGCAGTAAATAGTGTATTTGCATTTGAAACAGAAGTAACTGTTGAAGAAGACGGTGTACATGATATTTACTTTGGTGGTATAGATAGTGAAGGTAATGAAATCTCATTTAAACGTACTGTATTTGTAGATACTTTAGCACCTGTTATCACTGTTGATGCACCTACATCTGTTGATATTGATACTGAAACAGCAACTGTCAAATTGACTGTAGAAGACAACTTTGATGAGCTACGTTTCTATATCGATGGCAATGAAGAATTCAAGCAAACTTTTGATTCACCTCTAGAAATGAGATCTATCGTCTATGAAGTAGAGAAAGAGTTCCAGCTTGACGAAGGGGAAAATGTTATTGTCTTAAAGGCGGTTGACCTTGGAGGCAATGAGACTGAAAAAGAGATTACGATAATCCGAGGCTCAGGTAACTGACTTGACCTGTTGCTTTTAAAGAAGCGCTACTCATGTAAGTATGACATCATGAATGAGGCATCCATTAAGCCACTTGCTGGTTAATGGATGCCTCTTTTTGTACAAAAAGACCTTGTCAATAAATGCATGCATTGCAATGCAACATCTCGGTACTTTCATAAAACAAACTACATTTCGTCAGACATTGGGACCTTGGCTGAAGTGAGCGGTCTTCTGATCGAAATAGATAAAATAGTGCACATGAAAAAAGCATCTAATGAAATATTTTCATTAGATGCTTTACTAATTAAAAGCTTATTAGTTTGCTAAGTCAACAATTCTTCCTTCAACAACTGGGCTTACCGTTTCACGGCTCATTAAACCTTCTTCAACAACTGAATATAATGTGAACCCTGTGTTAAACATTTCTTTGTTAGCGAACATTTCATATCCATCTCCGCCAACTCCAACGAAGTCATTTGTTGCTAGTTTGTAAGTTTTTGATTCATCAAGTAACTCTTCGCCAACCTTCACTTCTACTACACGCTCACCAGCTGGTTTAGTAGAATCATAAGTGAATGACATGCCAGCGATTTGTGGGAAGCGTCCTGCGCCTTCTTCAACACCACTTACACCATGCTCTAATGCTGCTTTTAACTCTTCACCAGTTACATCAATTACCACTAACGTGTTAGGGAATGGAAGAACTGTATTTAGCATTTTCTTCGTAATGTCACCAGCTGGAATTTCATCACGAATACCGCCACCATTTGTTAAAACAACATCAGCGTTGTAACCATCAATCGTTAAAGTTTTCTCAAGCATAATGTCAGTAATTAAATTTCCTAGATTCGTTTCTTGTGAACGAATTAAATCACGAGCACCATCTAAATGAACATCAGTTGTAGCAATTGTAACATTAAGCTTTTCATCAATTTCAGTTACGATTTTTTCAACCATCGCAGCTACTTCTGGATCAGCTTCTACTGTTTCATCATACTCTACTAATCCACCATCAAATGCGATGACTTTATCATTGTAGTAGTATAAGTCTGCGCGACCTAAAGATTTACCGTATTCCCAGTCTTGTACAATATATGTGTCATTAACTAATTCTGGTTCAGTAAGCGGTGTATGTGAATGTCCACCTACGATTAAGTCAATGCCATCAACAGCTTCAGCAATTTCTCTATCAACAGTCACACCTACGTGTGAAACGACAATTACGTTGTCAACTTGCTTCTGCACTTCAGGAATTAACTCTTTTGCTACTTCAACAGGGCTTTTGAATGTTAGCCCAGCAACATTATCTGGGTGAGTCAATACAGGTGTATCTTCAGCAACAAATCCAACGAAGGCAAACTTTTTACCAGCAACTTCTTCATAGTGAACTGGAATTAATAATTCCGTTCCGTCTGGCTTAAATACGTTTGCAGAAATCATTGGGTAGTTCAATGCATCACGTAGCTTTAATGTTTGCTCGTAACCAAAGTCAAATTCATGGTTTCCAGCAGCCATCACATCATAATCCAAATAGTTTAAGATAGGTAGAAGTGATTCACCTTTGTATTCATTCGCTAATACTGTTCCTTGGAACGTATCTCCACCATCAAGTAATAAGAAGTTTTCGTTTTCAGCACGCCATTCATTAATTAATGTAGAGATTTTTGCATAACCATATTCTCCACCGAAGCTATTTTCTTCAATGTGACCGTGAACATCATTTGTATGTCCGATTGTAATATGGCTAACAACAGCTTCTCCAAGTGCCGTTAAAAAGTCTTCTCTTGTTACTTTATTGCTATCTTCAAGAGCAAGCTCGTATCCTAGCTTACTAGCGATCTCTGTAACTTCATCAGAAGATAGCTGTTTATGAGGAAATTTCGCTTGGTCATCAGAAATTGCATCATTTGATTTTGCCCATTGTATATAATCTTCAGCAAAGTTTTTGCCTGTAGATTCTTCTAGCCCCTCAACACCTTTTGTTCTAGCAAGAAAGATTAGAGCATCTGCTAGCTTAACGTGTTGATTCAATTTGTAGTTTCCAGTTTGATTACCCTTTAAAATACTTTCTTCTTTCATCCAATCGATATGATTAACATCAATGGCTTCCGCAAAAGTAGTACTAGCAAACAAAGATGTAGATAGAGCTACTCCAGCTAAAACGCTTCCAACTTTACCAAATGTCTTCATATATTCTCCCCCTATCGAAAGTTAACTTAACTATTAATACTCTCAAACACTCTCTATTATAAGAAATTCTATAGTTTACTACAATATAAATTTTACACTAACAGCATTTACCTCATTATAGTAAAATTATGAAAGTAATCTTAACTATGGATAAAATGCCAAAACAATGACTTTTTGACATTTATAAACTATGTGCTATATTAATAGAGCAGTAGAATCACGGTTTAAGAAAACTACATATGAGGTGAACTTTAATGAAGAAAAAGTTGACAACACTTGTTGCATCTTCTGCTCTAGCTTTTAGTATGATGGGAACTGATTTAGCTAAGGCAGACACAAACTTTGATGCAGTCAAATTAGCTGATATTGAGCTAATGCAAACAAAAGGAATAATAAAAGGCTTTAGTAACGGTGAACTTGGTGGTGACCAATTAGTTACTCGCGCCCAACTTTTGATCATGTTAGATAGAGCTGGTGAACTTGGGGAGGAGAAAGCTGAGTTATCTTTTAAAGATATTAATACTCAAGAACACAAAGATGTAGTAGCGAAAGCAATTGCTGCTAATTTAATAGAGGGCTTATCAGAAGCTGAGTTTGGCCCAAATGACACAGTGAATAAAGAACAGTTCGCAAAAATTATTACTCTAGCATTAACAGACGGTAATATGCCTACTGTAGATGAGAGCGTTTTAAACAATTTTACAGATGTAGCTGATATTTCTGATTGGGCACGTCCTTATGTAGCTTATTCACTTCTTGCAGGTGTCTTCGATGTGAAAAACGGTGAAGCGTTTGGACCGCAGGATAACCTTACTCGTGAAGAAGCAAGTGATGCCTTAAAGCCTGTAATTTTTGATGTTGTTGACATTCTTTCAACGAACGATATTCATGGGAATATTGAATTTGATGAAGCGAAACAACGTGGCGGTATGGCTGTTGTTGGTGGTATCGTTGATGCATTTCGTTCTGTAAATGCAGACGGAACAGTCGTGCTTGATGGTGGAGACATCATGCAAGGTACACTTATCTCTAATTCGTTTGAAGGTGCTTCAACGATTGACACGTTAAATTCGATTGAATACGATGCTGCTGCAATCGGGAATCACGAATTTGACTGGGGAGTAGACGTTTTAAAAGAACGTATTGCACAAGCAGAATTACCTATTATGGGAGCAAATGTATTTGATGAAGCAACGAATACACGTGTTGATTGGGCTGAGCCTTATGTGATTTTGGAAAAAGGTGATTACAAAATTGGTGTAATCGGCTTTGCTACGCCAGAAACAAAATCTACTACACTATCAACACATGTAGAAGGATTAACATTCCCTACACCAGCACCAATTGCTGAAGAGTTAGCGAAAGAATTGAAAGATCAAGGTGTAGATCTTATCTTTGTTACTTCTCACTTACCTGGATGGGCAGAGGAAGAAACGAATGAAATCGTAGGTGAATTAGCAGATTTAGCTGATGCATCAGCGGGATCTTTAGATGCGATCGTAGGTGGACACTCTCATAAGCGTGTAGCAGGTATCGTTAATGGTATTCCTGTAATCGAAGCTGAAAAATATACGAGAGCAATTGGACATATTAAGCTATTCGTTGATAGAGACAGCAAAGAAGTTGTTTCACAAGAAGTAGGCTTGCTTGAAACAAATATTAATCTTACTGCTTTAGATGCAGATACTGATAGTATTGTAAAAGACTATCAAACGAAAGTGAAAGAAGTAGAAAATGAAGTTGTTGGTAGCACAAACGGTGAGTTAACTCGTGATTACTCTGAAGTTGATTTTGGAGTTAGTCAATTAGGAAATATGATTACTGATGCAATGCGTGAAAAAGCTGGAACACAAATTGCTTTCCAAAACTCAGGTGGAATTCGTGAAAACATCGACGCTGGTGAGATTAATTACGGTGAAGTATTTAAAGTACTTCCATTCGATAACTATAATGTAACAGCTGATATGACAGCACAACAGCTAAAAGTTATTCTTGAAGGCCCTGAAGACAGATTACTTCAAATTCAATTCTCGGGCGTAAAAGTCATTTTTGATGATGCTCGTGAAATTGGCGATCGTATTATTGATATTACGTTAACAGACGGAACACCAGTTTATACAAATGGTGAATTTGCAGAAGGCACATTCTCTGTTGTGACAAACAACTTCTTATCGACAGGTGAAGGTGATGGCTATACTGCATTTGGCGAAGTGGAATGGACTGACTCAACTGACTTCCAACGCGAATTATTTGCTGATTATTTGCGTGCGATGACAGAAGAAGTTGATGCAGCATCTATTATGGATGATCGCTTCATGAGAAATGAATAATTGTATTTTAAGGAGTTGCTAGTTTACTAGCAGCTCTTTTTTATATTGTCTAGCTCCAGTGCCAATCCCCTCGAGGTCACTTCACCATTTCTCGTGAAGGCAAAAAAGCGCCTTCAAGTGAAATGCTTCCAGTGCTAGTCGGGGATGAGCAAGTCACTTCCGCATTTCTATTTGTCTAGCTCCAGTGCCAATCCCCTCGAGGTCACTTCACCATTTCTCATGAAGGCAAAAAGCGCCTTCAAGTGAAATGCTTCCAGTGCTAGTCGAGGATGAGCAAGTCACTTCCGCATTTCTGTTTGTCTA
>NZ_JBPXRQ010000022.1:0-62812 GCF_051842895.1 Cytobacillus sp. Hm23 | reverse complement strand
TCTAGCTCCAGTGCCAATCCCCTCGAGGTCACTTCACCATTTCTCGTGAAGGCAAAGAGCGCCTTCAAGTGAAATGCTTCCAGTGCTAGTCGGGGATGAGCAAGTCACTTCCGCATTTCTGTTTGTCTAGCTCCAGTGCCAATCCCCTCGAGGTCACTTCACCATTTCTCGTGAAGGCAAAGAGCGCCTTCAAGTGAAATGCTTCCAGTGCTAGTCGGGGATGAGCAAGTCACTTCCGCATTTCTATTTGTCTAGCTCCAGTGCCAATCCCCTCGAGGTTACTTCACCATTTCTCGTGAAGGCAAAAAGCGCCTTCAAGTGAAATAGGGGATTTATAGTAAGACACTACCGGATTTATAACCCTCACTTCGTTCTCCAATATTTAAGTATTTATATATATCTCCACCTAAAACTTCTATTCTATTTTTGTCAAATGAAAGATCTATCTTTAGAATTCCACACATACACAGTTTTATCCGCATTAATAGTCAAAATAATTGCTTAGGAAATAATTTTGAAGTATTTGTCGATTTACTAAATTGAGAGATGAACAAACTAACCATTCAAATAGTGTTAAAGGTTGGTATAATAGAAAATAAAAGATTGCATGACAATAGGGAGTTTTATATGAAGGTTTTGTTACAACTAATCATGTTAAGTGTATGTTATTTCGGTACTATCATTGTCGTAAGTGCAGAGGAAAATGCTGAACAGTGGCTGATTTATTTTGATAAAGAGGCTGATGTAGCTACATTCAAGGAAGATTATCGTCAACATGTTATAAATATTGATAAAAAAATAGTGAAAGCATCTTTTACTGAGCAAGAAATACAATTAATTAAAAAGGACGGTATTGTTAGCTTAGTAGAACGAAATTATGCGAAGGGTGCTGCGGCTGAGCTTCAAGTTTCTGACCCATTAGTGACGGAGCAATGGGGATTAGCAAAAGTGAATGCTGAAGATAGTATGAACAATTTTATTCCCCAAAGAAATAATTTGCTTGTTGGTAAAGAGATTATTACATCAGCTGGAGCTGTACCGTATACTAATACACCAATAAATGAAACAGAATTTACAATTGTACTTAATCATGAACCGCTCTCACGTCTGTCAATTGAACTTGCACACGTTAGTGGGCTGTGGCAGCTAGAGGTGTTTGATAGCAGTGGGGAAAGACTTGCTGTTAATGAAGGTAACTTACAAACACTCGATGTTCTCCTCCCGCGTAATGAAACGTTTGAGTCATTATCTGTGTCAATAAAGACACAAGGCGACTGGCAAGAGCAACCGGTAGTCCAGCACATTATTGGTGTGAATCATTTGCTTATTGCAGTAGTCGATTCAGGTGTTTCTCAACATGAAGATTTTTGCGAAAATGTATTATATAGTTTAGGGACAGATTATACTGGCGGTACTGAGAGCGTTAGTGATGAATTTGGACATGGCACACATGTTACAGGGATATTGGCAGCATGTATGAACAATGGTATTGGCATTACAGGTTTATTAGCAAATGCACCTGTAGATATATTGCCACTAAAAGTATTGGATGCATACGGTAATGGCAGTGATTTCGAGCTCGGCGTGGCAATTACCGACGCAACTCGTCTCGGTGCAGATATAATCAATCTTAGTCTTGCAGGGAAAGGTGAGACTAAAATGCTGCGAGAAGCAGTGGACGGTGCGCTTGAGCAAAATATTGTCGTCGTGGCAGCTGCTGGAAATTGGGAAACAACTACAGACCAAATTTACCCTGCATCATACCCAGGCGTAATTACTGTTTCCGGAACAACTCCGTCTGATGAAATCCTCGCTGTTGCTGATTTCGGCTGGGAAGTAGATATTAGCGCACCTGGTTTTGAGATACTTAGTACGTATAAGGATAATACATATAAGGCATTAACTGGCACTTCGATGGCAACTCCTTACATATCTAGTGCAGTAGCATTTATGAAACTGGCAAACGATCAGCTAGATGTGATTCAAATAAGAAACAAGCTTTTTACAACTGCGGCAGATATACATAATGAAGGCTATGATATATATTCTGGTGCTGGATTGTTACAAATGCAAGAAGCAGTACAATCGGAAACGTCACAAGTAATAGAATGGTTGACATTAAAGGATGGACAACCAGTCAATACAAAGGATGTACTGTTGGTCGGCTTATCTAATGGTTTAATTGGCTCACAATTGTACATTTATAGTGGGGATCAGTTGCTACTTCACGGGAAAGCAGCTTCCAACAAAATAATAGTAGATTTGAATAATATAGTAGGTTCTGAAGAAAATATGACATTAACAGCTATTGCTATAAATGAACAAGGCCAAGTGATTGCTACTAACGAGATAACAGTAGTAAATTCGAAAGAAGTAGAAAAAGCTCAGTTTTCAGATATTGGAGAAGAATTTTGGGCATACGATGAAATCTACCGCTCCTACGAGTTAGGTTATGTTAATGGCTATGAAGATGGAAGCTTTCGGGCAGATAATGAAATCACTCGCCGACATAGTGTTATGATTTTGGCGCGTCTCTTCAACTGGCCTCTTCCTACTTCTATAACAAAGTCATTTAGTGATGTGCCGATGGGGCTTTCTGGCTCATTAGCCATTTATACTGCAGTTGCAAGTGGTATAGTGAATGGATACGAAAATGGTAATTTTTATCCTGAAGAGAATTTGACGAGAGGTCAAATGGCGGTGATGCTCTCAAGAGCACTTCAACACAATAACACTACTTATTCACATGAACGTATTCTTTTTGAAGATGTAGATGAAAATCATTACGCCTACAATGCAGTGCAGCAATTGGCTAATATAGGTATTGTGACAAAACAAGCCTTTTATCACCCTGAAGCTAACATAACAAGAGCACAATTTGCTGCTATGCTCATAAGGACCTATGACTTTTTAAACAATTAAGTGTACATTAAGTCGTAGGTGGATTTGTTATTTAATTGTAAATGACGAAACTGACAATTTGTAGTATGATTGTTCATAGTACTGTTAAAACAATGTAACGATATGAATGCTAGATTAGCTATTTTTCCTATTGCTTTTATAAGTGATGTCACTTACCGATGAAGTGAATTCACGAGTTAATCCTCCGATACTTCGGATTCCTTGATTGAGTATTGTACATAACGTTGAGATGAAAAAATATCATTTGAAAAATAGTTAACAAAGAACGACAAAAACAGCGAGGGTTTATGTTATGGAGATGAATTTTAAATCGTATCGATTTTTATTGCTAGGTTTTTTAATATTGACGCTATCATTAACGTTAACACCAAAGCTAGCTCTTATTGCAATTACGCTTATTTTTGCGGTATATACAATTGTTAATCCGAAAAATGCGCTCTTTTTATTGTTGCTATACGTGCCTATAAGGCCACTGTATGCTGAAGCAAATTCAGGGCTGAAGTATATAGGTGACATTATCACCATTTTACTTTTCTTAATAACTATATATCAATTACGACATGATCTACGGTCTATCTTTCGCTTTAAACTGTTTGAATGGGCATTCTTTTTATTTTGTCTAGTAGGGGCAGTTTCAGCTTATATGACAGGTGTATCTCTTGTAGCGATCGTATTTCAGCTTCGTACTTTTTTAATTATGTACCTACTTTATTACATCGTATCTAGAATGAAGCTTGATAAGCAAGACTTCACGAAGTTTGCTTGGGTGACTGTTTTTGTTGCGATGCTTATTAGTGTTCATGGAATTATTGAGAAGCTATCATTGCGTACGTGGTTATTGCCTCAGGCTTGGGTTGAAAGAATTATTTCAGAAACGAACTTTGCACGTATTTATGGAATGCCAGGGAATCCAAATACACTCGGTATGTATCTCGGCATTGCGATCGTTTTAAGCTTGTACCTCTTGCATCAAGCGGAGGGGAATGCGAAAAGGTTCCTCTACGTTGCATTAACATTGTTTAATGGAACATTACTATTAACATTATCTAGAGGAACGTTGATTTCAGTGTTTGTTGGCTGGGTTGTGTTTTTAGCGTTAACAAGATATTGGAAGTCAGTGAAGCCATTCCTTATCACAATGCTACTCAGTATCGTACTTGTCTACCTTCCAACAAACGGGGGTGTTGCGCTAGTCCAGTATTTAAATGATCAGAATTATGGTGCAGGCGGCTTCCTTAATCGCTTTGAGCACACCTTCAATGAAGAGACACAAAAACTAACAGCTGAAACAGGGCGTATATATTTTGTCGAAAAAGGCTTTGAAGTGTTTAAAGATTATCCTATTTTAGGTTCTGGTTTTGCGACATTTGGTGATTCGGCAACCTTATCTTATTCATCGCCTATTTATGAAAAGTATAATATTTATTCCGATGGTTATGGTGAGGGTAGTGAAAATAAATATTATTTCCAAAACTTTTATACCGATAATCAATATATTCAGGTCATAGCTGAAACAGGCGTTGCTGGTGTAATTCTATTTGCTGTTTTCCTCTTAGGGATGCTAGCACTCTTCTGGAAGCGGCGAAAAGAAGATATGTTTTCAAATGTAATGATTGCACTATGGTGGGCGACATGTGCTAGTGGGCTCTTGTATAATATATGGGAAACGAAGATTTATACTTTCTACTTCTTTATGATATTAGGGGCATATGCATCAAAGCATAAATTTGTGTTAAAGGATTAAGCTATATTAAGAACCTATCTCATCGTGAGATAGGTTCTCTTTTGGTGTTCATTCCTCGATAAAACCTTTCAAAATTCTTCAAAATTCAAGTATACTTGAATAACTTACACCAGCTTTTTTCATTGTTAGGCTGGCTTCAACAAATTACTAGATTTGCAGACATATAAACCTGTCGAATTTAATAACCGATTTACTAATTGCACCCTCAAATAGGTATCGGTTGGTTCGTATTATTGTGGAAGCAGGGGTCTACTTTGTAAGATATATTGTCACAAAATCTTCTAGCACGGTTACTTAATAGTAAGGTTTAAAAGAGGTACCTCATCACATTGGCACTTTTCGTAAACTTTGTTCCTTTTTATACTAGATTTTAGTAATTAGGCATGATCTATACAGCCTTTAAGCTAGAATGTGCAATGTTTCGTGCTTAGCATTTAGTACGAAAAGCAATAATGAATGCGAAAATAGCTATTATTTGATCGTGATGTCAGTAGTAAGCAAGGAAAAATTATGACGTATCTTACAAAAAAACGAAGTAATATGTTGATTAATGTAACTATTTTGTTACTATTTATCTCTCATTTGACTTTATAATATAATGGGGGATTGACTATGATAATGTCGAAAATAGTACAATAGATAGGTAGCGTTTCTCGACAGTATCTGCTAAAATATGTAAGATAATATGTAAGATTAATAACTTCGAAAGGAGTGTAGGAGGAGACAGCATGAGGAAAATAGTTACATCAATTACAGTACTAGTATTGATATTGCAAATGTTTAGTTTTAGCTTAGTTGCTCAAAAAGCAAGTGCTGAAAGCTATTCTCAAAACCTATTAGACCAGTTTCAAGTTTCACCTGGTGTTACATATAAAAATATGAAACTTCAATCATCATCAACTACACAGGTTGCAAATGTACTAGACATTCAGTTGAGTGACCCATTCACGTCGATTGAAGTAGGAATTCCATCACCTCTAGATAAATTAACTACTGTTTCTAGTAGTGCAAAAGCGAACAGTAGTAATGAGCATCAAGTAGTTGGGGCAATTAATGGTTCTTTCTATCATACTAGCAATGGTTTACCAGCTTACTTAATTGCTAAGGATAATCAAATTTACAACGGAGGCACGATTGCATCAGGACGTGAGCATTATGTCAATGAAGCAATTGCTTTTGGTATTTTAAGTAATGGACAAGCTGCAATAGATCATTATGAAGTTAACATATCTCTTGCACACAACGGATCGACATATCAACTAAATGGGATTAACCGCGGTCGTGACTATGAAGAACTGATCGTATATACACCTAGTCATTCAAATGGTTACACGAATACGAATGAGTATGGAACTGAATTTGTTGTGACGACAGATCAACCGTTAGAAGGCTTACCGAGTTTTGGCGATGTATACAATGGTACTGTTCAATCCATTCGTCAATATGGGGATAAAACCAATACTGCTATCCCAAAAAATGGCTTTGTTCTTTCTATGACAGGAAAGTGGAATGAACGACTTCAACATGTAAAAGTAGGGGACCAGCTTCAAGTATCATTAGGAATTGATTCTCAATGGCAGAATGCTAAGTATATGTTAACGTCTGGACCTATGCTAGTGAAGGACGGCAAACCATACTTAACAATTGATGAAAACAGTTCCCGTGCAAAAGAAAAGGCACCTCGTTCAGCTGTTGCCATTGACAGTAGTAAAAATCGAGTGTTTTTTGTAACTGTTGATGGTAGACAATCTGGCTATAGTACAGGAATGAACCTTAAAGAATTCGCAGAATATGTTGCGAGTCTAGGTGCAGATCGTGCCATCAACCTTGATGGCGGTGGTTCAACGACGATGGTCGTCCGTGAGCATGGTGATCAATATGCATCAGTAGCAAATAAACCATCAGATGGCAGAGAACGCGCAGTATCGACGTCACTTCATGTCGTAAGCTCAGCGGCAAATGATGTTCCTGCAACTATTGAACTTCATATGAAGGAGCAAGGAAAAGTTGTAGAAGGTGCTTCGGTAGAAGTTGTCTTTGATTATGTAATTGACAAATATTATAATCCATTATCCTACGATTCTACTAAACTCTCATTACAAGTAACAAATAACCTTGGTAGGTTTGAAGGAATGAAGTTTATAGCAGAAAAAAGTGGTACTGGAAAAATTATTGCAACATATGAAGGCGCTGTGAAAGAACTACCAATCACTGTCGTTGATACGATTGACAAATTAACGATTTCTCCTGATTCATTAGTCGTCGCTTCAGGACAGACTCAGCAAATGAATTTACAAGCTTCAGATTCAAATGGTGACAAGCTTATCTATGATAGTAGCTTAGTTTCTTGGTCTGTAACGGAAGGGATAGGTACAATTTCAAACAGTGGATTATTTACTGCAGCAGACGCTGAAGGGTCTGGAAAGATTACTGCAACGTTAGGAAAAACGTCAGTATCCGTACCCGTAACTGTGAACAATAAGCCGTTAAGCCTTGATAGTTTTGACGATGTATCAAAATGGGTTGCTGAAAGTGCTCGTGCCTCAGCATCTATTGCTAAGAGCAGTGAATCAGAACCGCGTCATGAAGGTTCTGCATCTCTAAAGCTTACCTATGATTTTTCAGTTGGTGAGGAAGGAGTAGCAGCTGCATATGTAACTGCGAAACAACCGATCAAAGTATCTAGTAAACCTTTAAAGCTAGGTCTTTGGGTTTACGGTGATGGAAATAACCACTGGTTACGCGGAAAAATTAATGATAGCACGGGTAAGACCCATACGATTGATTTCACTTCCGAAGGTGGTTTAACTTGGACAGGATGGAAATACGTTGAAGCTGATATTCCACAAGATATTACAGCACCAATTGAGGTTAGTAAGGTATATGTAGCTGAAGGTGTAAAAGAGAAGCAAGGCAGTGGTGAAATTTATTTTGACAAGCTGCAAGCTGTTTTCAGTGAATCGTATAACGAGCAATTATTTTCAGATGTTCCAGAAGATAGTTGGGCAGTAACAGAGATTGAATATTTAGCGAGTAAAAAGGTTATTAACGGTTATCCAGATGGTAGCTTCTTACCATATAGTAACCTAACCCGAGCTCATGCTGCAGTCCTGCTAGATAGAGCACTTAACCTTGACACAAGTAATGTTACTAATCCGAACTTTAAAGATGTTCCAACAGACCATCAATATTATAAGACGATTGCAGCTGTAGCAAATGCAGGAATTGTCAAAGGGAAAGAAGATGGCACATTTGATCCAGAAGGGACTTTGACTCGTGCCCAAATGGCAGCCATATTACAGCGCGCGTATGATTTAGCTGGACAAGCAGGAACAGACTTTAAGGATGTCCCTGTCGATCATTGGGCTTATAAAGAAATTTCTGCATTAGCAGCAAATGGTGTGACGACTGGATATGAAGATCAAACTTTTAAGCCAAATAATTACGTCAATCGAGCACAATTTAGTGCATTTTTATACCGTATTTTCACAAAGTAAAGCTACTTCAAGCGGGAGGTAGCTCTCGCAAAGGATTTTTCAAAGAGGGTTCTTTTTAGCAACGCGTGAACATTGATGTTTTCAATAGAGCGTAAGAGGAACCCTCTTAAACTATTTAACAAGGCGTGGAACAACGATTGAGGACAGTGATTACCTTTTGTATCCGTCTTTTTTACATACTCAATATGACCAAGTATAAAAAATTCATAGCCGACGCTAACTTTAATCGTTAAGCTGTCTGCTATAGAAAGGGTGTAACTCGTGGGGAAAAAACTATCTTTATGGATATTGCTGCTTTGCTTCTCTACATTTTTCCTAGGTGCGCAAGTCAGTGCAGAGTCTGATCTTAGTGCGACTAATAACTCAGAGCCTTTGACACAGGTTGACCCTGAAGATCCACCTGAGGACGAGGGAGAAGAACCATCGGACGAGGATACAGGTGATTCGGTTGATGAGGAAGGGCAAGAAAATAATGAAGCATCTGATGAGGAAAACGAAGAAGGTTCTGATGAAGAAACAGCAGAAAATGATGAAGAAAATGTAGAAGGTTCTGATGAGGAAGAGCAAAGTAGTGATGAAGCATCGGAAGAAAATAGTGATGATGAAAATGCAGATGAAGAAGAAACTGAAGAAGATCAAACGGATGTAAATGAAGATCCAGAAAATGAAGAGGAACCTTCTGATCAGGAAAACGATGAACAGTCCGATGATTTTGATCAGCCAACACTTGAAGATTTTGTTGGTCAAGAGCAAGTGTTTATCGATATTAATAATGAACATTGGGCTATGCCAAACATTCATTATTTAGTATCACTAGGAATAATATCAGGCTATACTTTAGAAAATGACGATAAGCAATTTTTGCCAGAAAACAACGTAACCCGAGCGCAGGCAGCAAAAATGATTATTGAAGCGTTAGGGGAAAGTCAACTTGAGGTAGCAGAGGCAACTTTTACGGATGTACCAACGAATCACTGGGCATCAGGCTATATCGAAAAGGCTGTGCAGTTAGGTGTCATTTCAGGATACGGTGATAAATATCAACCGAATGACACGTTGAAAAGATCACAGATGAGTAAGATTATTACAGAGGCTTTTTCTCTACAGCAAACACAAGCAGCGCAACAAATCGATGCAGTATTTACAGACGTAGACGCTAATTATTGGGCATCTGGTTACATATCTGCATTGTATTATCAAGGAATTTCAAACGGAAGTAATAATCAATTTAAACCAGAAAAAGCTGTATCAAGAGCTGAGTTTTCAGTGTTTTTATCGAGAACATTAAATGATAACTTTCGAATGACTGTACCGAAGCCAGCTTCAGAGCCTGAAAGTGAAACTGGAGAGCTAAAGGGAGTCGTTACTGTTGACACGACGTTAAATGTTCGTCAGTCGCCATCAACAGAAAGTGAAGTGGTTGGCAAGCTGTGGAATGGAGACATCGTTGATGTAATGGACTTAAACGGTAACTGGGCACATATTCAATTTAACAATGAAACTGGATATGTACACAAAACATATTTGAAGCTTCTATCAACAGATAAAAACAATATGATTGAAGGTCGCATTATCGTCATTGATGCTGGACACGGTGGAGAGGATCCAGGAACGTCTGGCCATAATGAACAAGAAAAGAATATAAATCTTAAGGTTGCTAAATTAGTTGAGCAAAGACTTGACGAATTAGGAGCTCATGTCGTTATGACGAGAGATGGTGATACGAAGTTAGAGCTTCAGGATCGTGTTGATATAGCGAAAGAAAATTATGCAGATATATTTGTTAGTATTCACTCGAATTCGGCGTCCAATGAAGATGCAAACGGTACTGAAACTTACTATGATACTTCTACGAATGAAAATGGAGCGGAAAGTAAATTATTAGCTAGTGCTATACAATCTGAAATTGTGAAAATTGTTGGGTCGGCTGATCGTGGTATTAAGGATAATGAATTATATGTAATTAAGCATAATGATATCCCGAGTGTTCTCGTTGAGCTTGGTTTTCTCTCTAACGAAATCGATGCTGCATTACTGCTAGATGATAATGTTTTAGTGAAGTATGCAGACGGAATTGTTTCAGGAATTCAGTTATATTATCAACTATTTTAATATCAACATAGCAACGAGCTGCTTAGCTCGTTGTTTTCTTTAGGCTCAGGATATCAAAATAAGAGGACCTTTATATATGAACATATTATAAGTCTGTATATCGACTGTTACAAGCTATATGCGACCTTAAGCTATAAAGTAGAACGAGATTTAATTGTATACGTGACGATATTATTTGAAGACATAGCAATTACTTCGAAAACAGCGACAATGTAAACGGGTATTTATACGTGTTTATATTACGAAAAGTAACAATTAATGCATATATTAGACAATCAATGTGTTAGTTTTAAAAAAGAAAAAATCCCTATGCACATAGGTGTGGACATATCTATTCTTGTACGCAGAACTAGTTGATATAATCATATTCAGTAGACCAACAGTTTTATTATGACATATGTATGGTATAATATTCGTGGTATTTTTAATAAGAAAAGGACGAATAGACATGAAAATTGGGATTGTGGGTAATTATGGGAATAATAATAACGGAGATGAAGCGATCCTGTTAGGGATTATTCAACAATTAACGACACATTTTGATGTAAATAGACAAGATATAACGGTCTTTAGTGATAACCCGGATTTTACAAAGCAAAAATATGGGACGCAAGCAGCCTCTCTTTATTATAAAAAAGGGTCTGCTGTTAAAACGTTATTACATACCGTGAAACATAATCGGAAAGTAATGAAAGGGTTGGATGTTGTCATTATTGGTGGTGGCGGCATTTTGATGGACTTATACAAGCGTGAAGCACCGTTGTTTGGAACATATGGCTTGTTAGGACGGTTTTATGGGGCTAAAGTGATTGTGTACGGCTGTGGAGTAGGCCCATTGAATACGTCGATTGGTAGATTATTTATTAGACTACTTACGAGAGCTGCCGATAGTGTATCGGTGCGTGATCCTCAGTCTAAGGAGTTACTAAGGAAAATTGGTGTTAAAAAGGACATCGATGTCATTGGTGATCCTGCATTTTCTATTACTCCCGAAAGAACACACAAAAGTAGTGAGAAGGTAAAAAAAATTGGTGTAACAAGCTTGCCATATTATAACTTGAAATATTGGCCAGAAGCTAATGATGAAAAATATGAAATGTATGTAAATGGGATGGCTCAAAATTTAGATGCGCTTATTAAAGAAAAAGGAGTAGATATTACTTTCTTTTCTACAAAATTTCCACAAGATGTTTGGATGACGCAGGAAATTTATAATCGTATGAAATATAAAGATCATGCTACTGTCATTGATGAGCATTTGCAACCGCATCAACTGATTAATATATGTGCAGAACAGGATGTTGTTATTGGAACGAGACTTCATTCAATTATCTTTTCATATCTAGTAGAAACACCTTCCATAGGTGTTGCTTATCATCATAAGGTTGAGCATTTTATGAAGATGATTGACCAAGAAAATGCTTGTATTCCAATAGATAACTTATCATCGAAGGATACGATATTTTTGTCATCTGTTAATGAGATGGAACAGAACTGGAAACAAACAGAAACAGTTGTTAAGAAAATATCTGTTCAATTAAAGGAGAAAGCAGCACAAGGGTTAAAGCAATTTCATATGTTGCCGAGAAAAGAGGGTAAATGGCATGAAGAAAAAAGTACTTGTACTAAGTAATATGTACCCTAATGATGACGGCATAACTTTCGGTATCTTTGTGAAGAATCAGGTGGAAGCACTGAGGAAGCAAGGACTAAACGTAGATGTCATTGCGATTAATGACCCAAGTAATCAAAAAGTGAACGTAATAACAAAATATTGTAAGTGGTTGTTGCAAGCGTTGTGGACTTTACTGACGAAAGGAAAATCATATGATGTGGTCCATGCACATTATGTTTTTCCAACAGGGCTTATAGGTCTGTTATTTCAAAAAATTCACCGTACGCCATTAATTGTTACTGCACATGGCGGAGACATAGATCGCATGGCTAAGAAAAATCCACGCATTCGAAAGTGGACTCAAAAAATATTACAACGTGCTAATCATGTCATTGCTGTTGGACAAGGACTATATGATGAGATACACGAGCAATATGGAGTTGAGAAGGACAAACTGTCAATCGTTAACATGGGTGTGAACAGGAAAGTCTTTGTCCCATTCGAGAAACAAGCTATCCGACAACAACTTGGTTTGAAAGAACATGAACGTCCACTTATATTTGTCGGCAATATCATTCGTGAAAAAGGACTTATCGAACTGATTGAAGCATTTGCTTTATTAAAAAAAGAGCATAAGGATGCAGTTTTGTATGTAATTGGTCCAAGTCGTAACGAAAGCTTTATGAATGAGTTACAACAGAAGGCTAATGAACTACAGACAGCTGATATAAAATTTCTTGGTGCATTAACACAGCAGGAACTTGCTAAGTGGATGTCAGCTGGAGAGGTTTTTGTCTTACCATCTCATATGGAAGGGTTCGGTCTTGTAGCAGTTGAAGCGATGTCTTGTCACACTCCTGTAGTAGGTAGTGATGTTGGAGGTTTATCGTATTTGCTAGCAAATCAACATGGGATATTAGTGCAGCCACAGAATGCAGATGCGCTTTATGAAGGAATTAATGCAGTTATGAGTGATGACCAACTTAAACAGCAATTAATTAACAATGGTGAGAAACGTGCAGAAGAAAATGACGAAGATACTCTTATCGATAAGCTAATAAGCATTTATCATAAAGGATGAAAGACATGAAGAATCAACTTTTTAAAGCGATTGGAATCGTTACGATTATTAATATTGTTGCTAGGCTTATTGGTTTTGCTAAAGACGCGGTAGTAGGTATGTTATTTAGTAAAACAGAAGCAGATGCTATATTTTTTGCCTATACGATTCCAAACCTCATTTACCTAGTTGTTGGTGGTGCAATAACAACAGCGTTTATTTCAATTTATAGCAAATTACCGACGAAAGAAGAAAAAACGAAATTTCTAAATATCGTATTTTCTTATATGACGGTTATTTTTATTGCTGTAACTATATTATTAATGATATTTGTCGATCCAATCCTTAAATTATCCTTTAGGCAGCTTTCTAGTGAAAGCTTTGAAATAACAAAAAATCTTTACTTATGGATGACTCCATCTACCGTTTTATTAGTACTATCAATATGGTTAAGTGGAGTATTAAATGTTCATAATCGATTTAGTTTATCGACATTTTCAACGTTACTATATAATTTAGTATTTTTAATATTCGGAGTCGCACTTATGCCGATACTTAGCTTTTATTCATACGGTTTTGGTGCGTTACTCGGTGCAGTTTTTATGATTTTAGTGCTCATATACGGAATAAAAAAAGAAAAGATCCAATTTCGTTTTCAATTTGCATATACAAATGAAATGAAACGCTTAGTCAATATGACAGTTCCACTTATTTTAGGAGGGGCAGCTCTACAATTTTACATTTTTATTCAACGTATTTATGCTGCACGGTTCCCCGAATTTGATGGGTTAACGACACTGTTGAATAATGCTTCCAAACTTACACAGTTCCCTCAAGCTGTATTAATGACAGCTGTTACGACAGTTATTTATCCGTTGTTGTCTAAAAAAGTTGCAGCAAATGAGATGGATCAAATTGAAAGCTTATACCAAAGGGGCTTACGAGTCCTTAGGTTGATGTTATTACCGATTACAGTGTTCGTCTATTTTTACGCACAAGATATTGTAACGATCGTTTTTGAATATGGAAAATTAACAGCAGATGACACAATATTGACAGCTCCACTCGTGCAAATATTAGCCATTTCTATGTATGCTCTTGCCTCAAGCGCATACGTAACGAGATTTTTCTATGCGATGGAAAACACATTTTTACCTGTTTTGATTAACGTTATTTCCGTATTTGGTGTAACAGTTCTTGCAACAAATATTCTTATCGACTATGAAGGCACCAATGCCATTGCCTGGGGAACGACAATAAGTGCTATCTCTAACTACATTTTACTCGTAATGTTTGGACGCTTCATCCTACGATTAAAAGTGTATGGAAAAGATATGAAACAATTAGGGAAGACGTGGCTTTTCATTTTAGTCTTAGGTACAGTTACATACGTATCTTCTTTATTGCTCTCATTTGCTTCTTCTTTCTTCAATGTAGCAATGGGATTAGTCATATTTGTAATCGTAGGTGCACTTCTTATGAAGTTATTGAAATTTCCTGAGCTTGAAATATTTACGCGTTACTTAAGAAGTAAGAGAAATAAGCAAGTTGCTGAATAATTGTGACGGGGGAGGGTAAAAGGATGCTTCATAAAAAAGGATTTTTATTATGTACCATTACCGGCTTATTAATCACGTCTGCTTGTTCACAGGAGCAAAAAACATATGCAGGTAAAAATAACGAGGTAGCAACAGCAGAGTGGACTGAGCAAGAGCTAGGTGAAGTGACTGCAACTACACAAAGTGTAGAAGATAAAGTTACTATACTTGAGCAAGAAGTAGCAGACCTTTTAAATAGTTCAGAACAGCCAATTCAACAGCCGGTTTTCAATGATGTGCAAACTGAATATTGGGCTTTTGGAGAAATTATGAAATTGTATAATGAAGGAATTATTTCAGGCTATCCAGATGAACAGCTCTTTAAACCGGAAAATACAATTACTAGGGCACAAGCAGCAAAGATGATTGTCATAGCACTTAACCTCCCACTATCTGAAACACCGTCTATTTTCCATGATGTAGAGTCAGGTAATTGGGCAGAACAGTTAATTATGACTGCTTATGAACATGGGCTGATTGACGGTAACAACGGTTCATTTATGCCAAATGAACCAATGCAAAGAAAGCATATGGCTGTTGCATTACAAAAAGGTTTTTCTTTACAGCCATTAGATGTTGGTTTTACAGAATATGTGGATGTAACGAATGATAACAGTGATAGTGACATATATGAAGCAGTCAAGATTGTTACCCAGCACGGCATTGCGACAGGAAGCGCTGGCTATTTTAAGCCAGATGAGCCAACGAAACGCTCTCAGTTTTCTGCTTTTCTTGTACGAGCATTGGAAAAGAATTAAACAATTTGCGGTTTTCATAAATAGTAGTAAATACACAACAGCTGAAAATTTGAAACAAAATAGGGAAACATAAAGGAGACTTACGCTTCGTAAGTCTCCTTGTTTATGTTTATGAAGGTGTTAAGCGTTCATATTATCACTTAACTTCTATTCCTGTGTAATAATGCTTTAATATTTGGTCATATGTATAGCCTGCTGATGCCATGCTTCGTGCACCCCACTGGCTCATACCTAGGCCATGGCCCCACCCGTCACCAGTAAATTGATACGCTTGAGTAGATGTTGGATGAAGAGTTGTAGCCGTTTTAGTCTTTAATGTAATGTTGTCGTCAACGATTGTCTCTGTCGTATTGTCTGCTGTTTGCATCTCATAGCCGTAAAGGTTATCTACACTAGTCGTTGAGCCATCTGCAAGCATAATTTTGGCAGATGCATCACCAGTAACCGTAAATTTGGTGCTCTTTAAGTATTCTCCAAAGATGGTGCGGAATCCATCAGAAGAGCTTGTATATGTAGGTTTTAATGAAATGGACGATCTAGTATTTGATTGATTGTCATATACAATGGCTTCCATTTGTTGTACTGCACCAGCTATGCTTCTTTCAGTTACTGTTAATGAAAGTAAGGTGTTTTGTACACCACCAAATAGGCTGTTAGTAATGGTTGTAGCAGGTATGCTCATGCTCCAACCATAATGAGTGTTATCTGAGTGTTGATCAAATGAATCCTCTACAGCTCGAATATAAGGTATAGGATTTGACCAAACATCTTCACTATTTTCAGTATAACCACCACTACTAGAGTGGAAGAAGGCCTGAATCGGTTCGTTGTTATATGTTGCATATATGCCATTTGTTTCAGCAATTGCTTGATTAGTCGTTGGTGCTTCGTTCGTTTTACCACCATAAACCTGGCTAGCAACAGTCATGTTTAAATATTCCGATGTTTTCATTTGCGAGAACGCATAACTACGTGCTGCTACAGCTTGTGCTTTAAGTGCTTCAATTGGCCAATAAGATGGCATCTCACTCGGTACAACACCTTTGATGTAATCTTCAATATGTAATGTGTTAACTAAGTTAGGTGCTTCGTCTGTTAGCTGAGGTGTGATCGAAAACGAACCACGATATAGTACAGGCTTCGGTCCAGAACCTGTTTGGATGTTAGATATTTCTACAGCATTTTGGTCATTTTGTTCCACTTCATAGAGTCCATATCCAGAACTCGATTCGTATGAGTCACCATTAGTTGTTGCAATGACTGTACCATTCTGTTGCTGAAAAATAATATCAGTAGTATAAGGAAGTGTCGATTGATCATCTAGGTTTATAAAATGATATACCCCAAAAATTTTTGCTGAAAATGTTTTTTCTGGTAACAATTTCACCTTAATACTCGTCTCATAGAGTGGAGGTGATATACCGGCTGTCCCAGACCCAGCAGAGATGGTTGGGAGAAGAGTTATGAACATGATTGACATTATAGTGATAGCGAATTTTTTCATCGTATTTACACCCTATCGTTATGAGTTGTTTTCAAGCTTGTTTTTTAATTGATCTACTTGATCTTCAAGCTCTGTCACTCTATGTTCTAGGTTTTCTACCTTCTCACTCAATGGATTAATTTTTGACAAAACCCATTCTACACTTGCAATGACAGGCTCTGTATTAGCTGCAGTCTTAACTGTAAATATTGATAATGCAAGCATACTAGTTACACAGATTGTTAAAATCGATTTCTTAGAGAATTTCATTTTTTATTTCCTCCTAGTAGATAATGGTCAAAAAATGAAAGATTTGCACGAATAATATTATAGCAAAGAATTGATGACCTGCGTTTCACTATTTTTAGTGAATGTTATAAAAATAGCAGTAAGCTGTTAAAAATAGTTGCTTAGTATTCTATTTATCTTGTAAAGTAGTTATGATATAATGCAATTTGTATAACTAGAAAAAAAGATAGAAAATATACTTAAATTTAGAATTAATTGTAAATTTTTATCTAAAAAAGAAAATAGTTTTGAATGAAATTGGGCAACATATATTACTAAGGAGGGTCTACATGATTTATTTGACCTCATTGATTTGTTTAATAATCTCCATATTGATTACGCCACTTGTCAAGAAATTTGCGTATAAAATTGGAGCAACAGATCGTCCGAATCAGCGCAAAGTACATCAAAAAATCATGCCGCGTTTAGGTGGCTTAGCGATATATATAAGTTTTCTAATCGGTGTGTTGATTTTACGACCTCAAGATGAATTTCAATTAGCTATACTTATCGGTAGTGCAATTATTATCCTCACAGGAGTATTAGATGATGTATTTGAAATATCTGCGAAGATAAAATTAGGTGGACAGTTATTAGCTGCCGGTGTGGTTGTATTAGGTGGTGTACAAGTTGAATTCATCAACTTACCATTCGGTGGTGAACTAGAATTTGGCTGGTTCAGTATCCCATTAACAATACTATGGATTGTCGGCATCACGAATGCCATTAATTTAATCGATGGTCTTGATGGCCTAGCTGCAGGAGTATCTGCTATCGCGTTGATTACAATTACTGGAATGGCAATGATTAAAGGGGATATATTTGTTGTCAGTATTGGGCTAATTATGCTAGGAAGTATTTTAGGCTTTCTATTCTATAATTTCCATCCAGCAAAAATATTTATGGGTGATACAGGATCGTTATTCCTTGGTTTCATGATAGCTGTTCTATCGTTACTAGGATTTAAAAACGTTACATTTATCTCCTTGATAGTGCCAATCATTGTGTTAGGTGTACCGATTTCAGATACATTCTTTGCGATCATTCGTCGAATCGTAAACAAAAAACCGTTATCTGCGCCTGATAAATCACACTTGCATCATTGCTTGTTACGACTAGGATATAGTCACCGACAAACTGTTCTTGTTATTTACGGTATGAGTGCCATGTTTGGAATTGCTGCTGTTATTTTCTCACAAGTAACGATATGGTATGCACTCGTCATTATTTCAGTGTTATTACTTGCCGTGGAGCTATTCGTTGAAAAGATCGGCTTAATTGGTGAAAATTATCGCCCACTAATTAATTTTATTCGCGGCATTTTATATGCACCGAATGTAAAAAAATAATTAACGGTAAAGTAGAGGATGACTACTGATCTAACCCATAGGGCATGATCATAGTCATCCTCTTTTTAGCTTATTTTTGCTTTTCATTCATAGGTTCGTAGCATCTTTTCTATTGTTAACATTATTTTTTAGTGAAAAAGCAACAAAGCCTACGAAAAGAGCAGACCTAATCATGTGAAAATAAAACAGCTCTACTCGTCGAATATGGACGAATAGAGCTGTGTTTCTTAATTATTATCAGACGATTGTTGCTCGTTGTTTACAACCGAATCATTTGTTGTATTATCTGCGTTCACATTTAAATGCGTTTTTAATTCTTGCTTAATATTTTCTAATTGTTGATCATCTAGATCATAATAATAAATACCGTCAATCATTGCATTACTACCTTGTAATTGGAGATTATCAATTGTAAAGCTTGATGTTGCATAATCATAGAAAGAAATCATCTCGTCAAAGGTTAAGTTTGTTTTAATGTTGTTACCAAGTGCTTCGATGATTGCACTATATTTTGTAACTGAGCCTAATGAAGCTGCTTTTTCAGCAATTGCTTTCATTACGAGCTGCTGGCGTTCACCACGCTTTAAGTCAGAGTCAATTTTTCTCGTTCGAGCTAAAGCAAGTGCTTCTTCACCGTTAAGTGTTTGTAGCCCTTGTTCAAGATAAATTGCACCTTTACGATCTTGACTGTCTTGCTCAGAAAACGTAATTGGAACATCGACTTCAATACCATCAAGTGCATCAACTAAATCAACGAATGCGTTGAAGTTCAATTTTACAAAGTAATCAACTGGAATATCAAGTAAGTTCTCGACTGTCTCAACTGCACCGTCAGGTCCACCGAAAGCATGTGCATGATTTATTTTGTCATTATATCCAACTGAAGGGATATAAACATATGAATCTCTCGGAATACTTAATAGTTTTACAGACTTTTCTTCCTCGTTAAATGTAGCTAGTAATAATGCATCTGTTCTACTATTACCACTACCTCTTGCTTCACTATCATCTACGCCCATAAATAGAATTGAAATATTATCTGCTTTTGGGTGTACGACTTCTTCGCGTTTTTCTGATTTTTCGCCTCTGACTAATTCTTCATTGGCATCGTTAGCAGCTGATTGTGCCTGGTTTAGTAAAATTGAACCGTATGTTGATACGCCTAATATAATCACTAATAATGGGATAGTAAAAAGATATATTATTCTTCTTCGCTTCTTTTTTCGATGCTTTAACTTAAGATAGCGTCTATCATTATTCATAGCATTCTACTCCTTTAAGTTATAAAGATTGTTCGAATGGGCACAAACAAAGTCTAGAAAAAGAGCCACTATATAAAATGATCGTGGCTACTGTTGATTTCAAAAAAAAGTATAACAGCTTCCATTGTACCTTTTTTTTAAAGTCTCGTAAATGGGGAAAATTAGTAAAATGTTAAGCTAATATTATTCATAGCCAACTAACATGTCTTACTTCTAGGTGCTGTTAGTGGCTATATGTTGTTCCGACTGGTTGCCCAAAACGTAAGCCACTATATTTAGTATAACATGTTAGTGGTTGGTTCTAATATCCAATATTTAGGATGTGTTTTGAACGTTGAAATAGATCATTGGCCGTTATCGGAGCTATCGCTGCTAGGAGTCTCATTGTCTTCTAGATGATCTTGCAGTTCTTTTTTTACTTCTTCTAAATAAGCTTCATCTAATTCAAAAATATATGCTGCTCCAGCTGTTGAATCGTACCCTTGTAGCTGAAGTGTCTCAATTGTAAGATTAGACGTGGCATATTTGTATAATGAAGTGATTTCAGAAAAAGTAGTAAAATTATGCTTTAAGTTGTCTCCAAGTGCTTCAATCATCGTCCCATATTTCGTAATTGAACCGAGTGAAGCGGCTTTATCAATAATCGCCTCAATAATAAGCTGTTGACGCTTTCCACGTTCAAAATCATTATCAAGCTTCCTTACTCGTGCTAAGGCAAGTGCTTCCTCACCAGTTAATGTTTGCAGGCCTTTTTCTATATAAATGCTATTAAGTCGATCCTGACTATCTTGTTCAGAAAATGTGATAGGAACATCAACTTCAATACCACCAAGTGCGTCAACAATGGCAACAAATGCATTAAAATCTAATTTTATATATCGGTCAATCGGTAGATCAAGAAGCTGTGATACAGTTTCAATCGTTGCTTGAGTTCCGCCATTATGAGAATGTGTGATTTTGTCTTTACTATCCTTATATGGAATATATACATAGGAATCACGTGGAATGTGTAAAAGCTTCACAGATTTTTTTTCTTCATTAAATGTAGCAAGAAGTAATGCATCTACATTATTTGCATCCACCCTCGTTTCACTATTCTCTATGCCCATAATTAACAATGAAAAGTTATCTTTTTTCTTTATATCCGTTTCCTGTACTGGTGGAGTAGATGTATCCTCATTAGTTGGAACTTCTCGTGAATTTTCGAATGCGTTTTGCGCTTTCATATATAAATTTGCACCATAAGCAGTGGCAGCTATGATGATAATGAGCACTGGAATGCTGAAATAAATAAGTCTCTTGCGTCGTTTTGGTTTAACCTTTTCAGATTTATTGTCCTGATTGTCTTTCATTCCCTCACCCTTCTTCGTTTCGTATGATTGCTCATATTATAACGGTCTCCTCTAAATATGTGCTTATGCCCTCAGAGATGACAGCTTTACCGTTCGTTAAATCTGTCATCCATTCAATAAATTGTTGTTTTTGATCTTCTTCTACAAATACTTCAATTTCAACATCTTCTAAATAGTGAATTTCTTTTAGCTTGTATATTGAAGAACGTAACTCATTTTCAAGCTTGCCAAGCCAATTATAGTCAATTTTAGTGTGCATAACACGCATCAGCGTTCTTTCGACAATACCTGTCGCTTGAAGCCCCTCAGATACTGCTTTTCCATAAGCTCTAACAAGTCCCCCTGCACCAAGCTTAATTCCACCAAAATAACGAGTGACAACGACGACGGTATCTTTTAGGCCCTTCTTCTTCAGCACTTCAAGCATCGGTACACCTGCTGTGCCACTAGGCTCGCCATCATCGTTTGCTTTTTGAATCTGATCTCTTTCACCAATTAAGTATGCAGAACAATTATGAGAAGCATTCCAATGCTGCTTCTTAATATCTTGTATATATTGTTGCGCTTCTCCATCATCCGTTACTCGTTTTACGTGACAGATAAAGCGGGATTTTTGAATCGTAATTTCATGTTCTCCATTTCCCTTTACGGTATAATATTTTTGTAACAAACTGATAACCCTCCTGATTATGCCCTCTCATGTAACTTATATATTAATTTTAGGCTGTTTTCGCATTAATTGTTGTTTCAAACTAGCGCTTGTGATTATTTTCTGCTCCAATGATTGACAGCCCCTATTTAGTAACATCATTTTAATAAAGAGCCTAACTTTATGTAGCGTTTTCGTCAGCAAACCACTATATTCATTATAAAACGACAACAATTTCACAGCAAATAACTGTGTACAATTCATGCAAAGAAAACCAGCATATCAAATAATTGGTGAACAGGAATATTTTACTATACATTTTCCAATTTGTATAAATTTTATTAAGAAATGTAGCCAAAAAAAGCGAATGTTGTCGTTTGTTAAATGGGACAATATACTTGTTTACTCCATGATATAATGGGAAGTAAGAGGCCTTTTACAACACAATTTGACATTGTGTATACATAAATTGCTAATTGAATGATCAAAAGTCCTGAAAAGCAAATGTGGCGGTTTGCTTATCGGACGAGAGTATGAGGTTACAAGTTGATTGCTTCGTTGACCCCTACTTCAACAATGGGACTTTTCAATCAGGTGGCGTATACGTTCCACATACCCATTGCTCAAGCTCTATGAATGAGTTCACTCATTAAATACAAAGACCATGCTAATTACACCCCATGGCAAAATATAGGTCATCCTTACTTATATTATTTGACAAGGAGGCACAATGACAAAGAAAATTGACACCAAAGCACTAGACAAAATACTAGAAAGAATGATTGAAACTGTCGATAATAGTAAAGGCGAAATTTTTCGAATAAGTGAGCAATCTAGAACAGAGTATGAAAAATTAGTCGAAGAATTATCTAATACGCGTGTTCTTGTAAACGAAGTGATTGAAGATGGTGACAAGTTAGACACACATGAAAAGTTCGCAAGACAACGCTTAGTTGAGGTAAGTAAGCATTTCGAGAAGTATAGTGAAAGTCAGGTTCGTGAAGCCTACGAACAAGCACATGCGTTACAGATGAACCTTTCCATGATTCGTGAACGTGAAAAGCAGCTTAGAGATCGTCGTGATGATCTAGAGAGAAGAATATTAAACTTAAGAGAGACGATTGAACGAGCCGATCACCTTATAGGGCAAATTACAGTTGTTCTACATTATTTACATAGTGATTTTCGTCAAGTAGGTGAAATTTTAGAAGATGCCATCCAAAAGCAAGATTTCGGATTAAGGATCATCGAAGGGCAGGAGGAAGAGCGGAAACGGTTATCACGTGAAATTCATGATGGACCAGCTCAAATGCTTGCGAATGTCATGATGAGATCCGAGTTAATAGATCGCTTGTATCACGAACGTGGAGGAGAAGAAGCATTAAAGGAGATTCGCGACTTGCGAATCATGGTTCGCTCAACTCTTTATGAGGTTAGAAGAATTATTTATGACCTACGACCTATGGCTCTTGACGATTTAGGATTAGTACCTACCCTGAAAAAATACTTATCAACAGTCGAAGAGTATAATAATAATGCAAAGATTGTATTTACTAGTATTGGCAAAGATAACAGACTACCAACTCGTTTAGAAGTCGCGCTCTTTCGTCTAGCACAAGAATCTGTACAAAATGCGATAAAACACGCGGAACCAACTAAAATTCAAGTGAAAATTGAGATTAGAGCAAAAGATGTTATACTGATCATTAAAGATGACGGCAAAGGCTTTAATATTGATCATAAAAAGGAAAATGCATTTGGGCTAATTGGAATGAAAGAACGCGTAGACCTGCTAGAAGGAGAAATGTCGGTTGATTCCAAAATCGGTGGAGGCACGCTTATAATGATTAGGATTCCAGTTACGAATTAATCAGCTCACAAATATGGGGAGGATTACGATGAAGACAAAAATAGTAATTATAGATGATCATCAATTATTTCGTGAAGGTGTAAAAAGGATCTTGGATTTTGAAGATAGCTTTGAAGTAGTAGCCGAAGGTAGCGATGGTAACGAAGCTTTATCACTCGTAGAAACATATAATCCAGACGTTGTGTTAATGGATATAAATATGCCAATCGTAAATGGTGTAGAAGCAACAAAGCTACTTACAGAAGAAAAAACTGAAGCAAAGGTAATTATCCTATCGATTCATGATGATGAAAGCTATGTCATGCACGCTTTAAAAACTGGCGCACGCGGCTATTTATTAAAGGAAATGGATGCTGATGCACTTGTTGAAGCTGTGAAAGTGGTTGCTGACGGAGGATCTTATTTACATCCAAAGGTGACGCATAACCTCGTAAATGAATTTCGCCGTTTAGCTGAAGGTGGACAATCAAGTATGGTTAGTACATTGCAGAAAACAGAAATTCGCCGTCCACTACATATACTTACTAGACGTGAATGCGAAGTACTTCAATTATTAGCAGACGGGAAAAGCAATCGTGGAGTTGGTGAAGCGTTGTTTATAAGTGAAAAAACCGTTAAGAACCACGTTAGTAATATTTTACAAAAGATGAATGTAAATGATCGTACACAAGCGGTTGTCGTTGCCATTAAAAATGGATGGGTTGAAGTCCGTTAACGAAAAGATTGTTGAGTGAATTCTTAAAGATACATCTTTATTTGTTATCCTGCAAATTTGAGGCTGCGTGATACATATTAACATACAGGCGTTATACTCCAATTACTTAAGTGGAATTGGAGTTTCCGGCGGTATCCAATTGTGAAACTCGCTTGAGGGTAAGTGCTGTGCAGCGCTATTTGTTCAATTAATAAAATGTAACCCCTTTCATTAAAGTTGGCATGTTTTCGTAATATGACATCACTCAACGAAACAAATTGGAGGAAGCTCATTGAAGAGTTCTTGTATGGCGCACTCGTATGGTGACATGACTCTATGATTTTTTGTTATTTATTGTAAAATTGGCACGAGTTCTGTCAAGGTAAAGGTGCTACTCTGTACAATATTTTCTTCTTTGTACGAAGAATCGCAAAGGTAGCCTGTGAGAAAAATTAATGTTTTCGCTACATTTTAGTTTATAATTCATGTAAAATACAATATGCAATGATTATTTATTTCATAATCAAATTTTTAACAGTATTGATAAGGATGGGTTAATGTAATGAAAACGGCAATCTTAACTGATAGTACGGCATATATCCCTAAGAAAACACGTGATAATCTACATATATCAATGATCCCACTCGTTGTTAATTTTAAGAATGAATCATTTGAAGAAGAGATTGAAATTACAACAGATCAGTTTTATGAGAAGGTTCGTCAAAACGATGAGCTACCAACAACTTCACAGCCATCTATCGGTTTATTTGTGGAAAAGTTTGAACAGCTAGCTCACGATTTTGATGCGGTCATTAGCATTCACCTTTCCAGTGGAATAAGCGGAACATATCAAGGTGCAGTCGCAGCTGGAGAAATGGTTGACAATATTAAAGTATTTACATTTGATTCCGAAATTAGCTGTATGATGCAAGGTTTCTATGCCATTGAAGCAGCTCAAATGGCCGCTGAGGGAAAATCACCTAACGACATAATAGCTAGACTAGATGAAATGAAGAAAACATTGAAGGCATATTTTATGGTCGATGATTTGTCTCACCTCCAACGTGGTGGGCGCTTAAGCAGTGCTCAAGCAATGATTGGTAGCCTATTACAAGTAAAGCCTATTCTTCATTTTGTAGATAAAATGATTGTACCGTACGAAAAGATCCGTACGAGAAAAAAAGCACTCCAGCGTATAATCGAACTTTTTGAACAAGAAGCGGAAAAGGGTCTGCCTATGAAAGCAGTATTAATACATTCAAATCGTCAACAAGAGGTTGAAAAGCTGCAAGATCAGCTTGAACAGAAATTCCCTCATGTTGAATTTAGCATCAGCTACTTTGGGCCTGTGATTGGCACACATCTTGGAGAAGGTGCCATAGGATTTGGCTGGTATATAAAATAATGATTTTAATACATGACGTTGCAGGGAAACTATCTGCAACGCTATTTTTTTATAATGAGGTGTTTTTGAACAATCGCAGAGATATCACGATTTCAGGTAAATGAATGGGGCTTTGTTGGATTCAGCTGAGAGAAACAGGATCGACCAATAAGATGGAGCTGTTGGACAGTAAACCATAGTATTTCGACAGTAAGAGAGCGGATTCGGACAGTAAAAGAGCCAATTTCGACAGTAAGAGGTCGAGTTTGGACAGTAAAGAGGCATATTTCGACAGTAAGAGGTCGAGTTTGGACAGTAATAGAGCGTTTTTCGACAGTAAGAAGTCGAGTTTGGACAGTAAAGTACTTTTCGACAATAAAACCCTAAATTTGGACAAAAGACCAATGAAATCGGACAGTAAAATAAAAAATCTAGTCAGTAAAACAGCAGGCTAAGCTCAAATCAAAGATCTATACTGAAACATATATATTTTCAATGCTAAGAGGACTACAGTGAAAAATGTCGAATAACTTACTTGTCAAAAAATATACAAAAAGGAGGAATATATGCGCTTTTTAAGTAAACAGGGACTCCTTACCCCCGAACCCCTTGTACTACCCCCGAATCATGAACGAGCGAGATCAATTCGACATGCCACAGTCATTCACACCCCGATCTTAAACACTTCATTCAATTACTCAAAACAATTGCAACAGCTATTAGCAGGAAAACAAACGCTTCTATGTGCTATCACTCACCCGATTGAACAAATTCACGAGCATTATAAGAATGGATATGTATCATATACAAAAGGAATTGCTGAACAGAGAGGTTTACCTACTTGTGCGAGATGTGGGAATAACGACAAATATCTTTTCGGTGAATTTGACTGTACTCGCTGTCAAGAGTCGTGCACGTATTGCAGAAAGTGTATACAGCTAGGGCGAATAAGTTCGTGCACTGCACTTATTCATTGGCTCGGCCCTATTAATGCCCATGTCATAAAAACCCCGCTACAATGGACTGGCACATTATCGAAAGGACAACAAGTGGCTTCACAACGCGTTGTACAAGCAATAACAAACAATAAAGACCTACTAGTTTGGGCTGTATGTGGTGCTGGCAAAACCGAAGTTTTATTTCATGGGATTGAAGCAGCATTACAAACAGGAAAAAGTGTATGTATTGCAACACCACGTACAGATGTAGTGTTAGAGCTTGCTCCCCGTATGAGATCAGCCTTTCCACAGGTCGAAGTCATCGCTCTCTACGGAGGAAGTGAAGATCGCGGGAAAATAGCACCTATCACAATTACTACTACTCATCAGCTGCTTCGATATTATCAAGCCTTCGATATCGTCATTATTGATGAAGTCGATGCTTTTCCGTACTCTATTGATCCGATGCTCCAATATGCAGTCCAACAAGCAAAAAAACCTACTTCTCCAATTATTTATTTAACCGCAACCCCATCAAAAAAATGGCAACGAGAAATATTATCCAATAGGCGTGATGCCGTTACAATCCCAGCCCGTTATCATGGCTTTTCATTGCCACTTCCTACATTTCAGTGGTGCGGAGACTGGCGTAAGCTGTTACAGAAAAAACGTCTACCGAAACCTGTGCTCTCATGGTTGCTAAACCACCTCACTGAAAATAAGCAAGCGCTACTATTTGTCCCTCACATTGAAGCTTTATCGACAGTTGTCCAATTATTAAAACATCACCATTCGAAAATTGAAGGCGTTCACGCAAATGATGTGACACGGAAAGAAAAGGTGTCTGCATTTCGTGATCGTAGCATACCCATTCTCGTCACAACCACCATATTAGAGCGTGGAATCACAATACCTAATATTAATGTTGCGGTGCTAGGTGCTGAGGATCGAATATTTACTGAGAGCGCTTTGGTGCAAATTGCTGGGCGGGTCGGTCGTAGTGCCAAGCATCCAACTGGTGAAATCCGCCTATTTCATTTCGGTAAAACAAAGGCGATGCTTCATGCAAAACGGCATATAGCGTATATGAATGCTGAAGGTAAGAGGATGGGGCTGCTTCATAGGGGGTAATTTTTTGCCAGGTTATTAAAACTAAATTACCATTTTCCCTTGGTAATATACGACTTCTTTCGTTAAATATGTGTTTTAGTAGGAAAGATTACAGGAGGTTTGGTTATGTCATATTGCATACTTTGTCATGAGCCAATTAAACAGGAGGTCAGCTGGCATGACCTGGTTTTTAAAGTTGCTCAGCAAAAAGTTTGTTCAGCATGTCATGAGAGCTTTGCCTACATTGAAGGTGATGTATGTAAGGTTTGTGGACGACCGTTAGCAGAGCTTGCCAACAAATATAAGCACGGTGATTCATGCTATGATTGCATTCGATGGGAAGAAGATATTAGGTGGCAAGGTGTTTTAATGAAAAATAGATCAGTTTATTTGTATAACGATTTTATGAAGGAGAAGTTGAACTTATTTAAATTCCGTGGTGACTTTATAATCGCACATGCATTTAAACAACCGATTCAAGCGTGTTATAACAAGCACTTTAATGAAAACGACTATATTGTGCCGATTCCGTTAAGTGAAGAAAGGTTATACGAACGCGGCTTTAATCAAGCTATGGCACTTGCAAGTTTACTAGAACTCCCCATCCTAAAGCCACTTTCACGAACCCACCATGAAAAACAATCTAAAAAATCAAGAATGGAACGTCTACAATCAACCAATGTTTTTACAATGAATGAGGCTCATAGAAATGAGCTTAACAATAAATGTATACTAATCATTGACGACATTTATACGACTGGTTCAACCGTACGACACGCAGCAGAGGTGCTTCGACAAGCAGGTGCTAAGTCAGTTTCTTCTCTTACTCTAGTAAGAGGATGAGCAAGAGAGTTTATTATACGAGAAGTTTCACTTTATTATTATGACCCACAAACGATATAATAGGGTTATCTATTAGAATTCTACTAATCAACTGAAGAGAATGACGTCTGAAAGGAGAAAGGTGCTATGGCTGAGTTAGATAATTGCCCAAAATGTGACAATATATTTGTGAAAAATCAATTTCGTGATGTATGTGACAACTGCTATAAAGAAGAGGAAAAAGCATATCAAGAAGTATATAATTATATCCGCAAAAGGGAAAACAGAACTGCAACTATGGATCAAGTTGTCGTTGCAACAGGGGTAGAGGAAGAGTTAATCATTAAATTTATTAAAAAAGGTCGCTTAAAATTAGCTCAATTTCCTAACCTAGGTTATCAATGTGAGAGGTGTGGAACAACGATTCGCGACGGTAAAATTTGTCCAAATTGTGTGAGAGAGTTACAAAGTGAATTATATACACATAATAAAGAAGAAACACGTAAACAGGAATTGAAAGAAAAAGAAAAAGAAACCATTACTTATTTTTCGGTTAATAAAAATCGGAATAAGTGAAGCTAATCTATCAAATTACAAGAGGCTACATTTATAGTAGCTTTAAGATTTAACATTGCGCTGAAGGATCTTAACTCGCCTCAATACCTATTTGCTAGGCTGCGAGTTTGATCCTTTAACTGGGTCTATGGTTGATGCTTTTTGTACTGAGGCATATTAAACGATATTTCGTAGCACTTTTTCTTCTATAACAAGGTGAGAACGGTATAAAGCTTTATCTAACAATAGCACGATGTTTACTACAATAATCTACTTAATAACACCTCACAATATTCATACAATAAAATAAATAATTTTTCGTCATGCTACATTTAACAATCTCCCAAATTAACCGATAATAAAAACAAGATGAAACTTCTGCCGCGAGGAAAGTGAGGGATCGGCATGAAAATAAACCAATTCGGGGTATCTGGAATTAACCCGTATAAGCAACAACTGAATAAGCTTGATACAATCAAAAAAAACAACATGATGAAAGATAAATTAGAAATTTCTTCAGCTGCTAAGGAGCTTCAAGAAACGACAGACATGGAAGCTGCTCGTCAAGAAAAGGTTGAGGCAATTAAGCAACAAGTAGACAGTGGGACTTATACGATCAATCGTGAAGCAGTTGCAAGAGGAATATACGACTTTTATTCGAAAAAATAGGAGGGGAAACATTGTCAGTTCAAGCCTTACAATCAACGCTACAAAAAATGTACAAGATCCATAAAAGCTTGTACGACCTAGGCACCAAGAAAACGGATATTGTAAAAAAAGGCGACATTAAAGCCCTCGATACATTATTAAAGGATGAACAAAAACATGTCGCTGCCATTCGTACACTTGATGAAGAACGGAAAAAACAAGTGTACAAAATGGTCAGCGGTCACACAATTGCAGGAAGTGAGCCGACGGTTACAGATTGCATCGACATCGCAGCTGGTGATGACAAACAGCAATTAATTCACATCCAAACACAGCTTACTCAAATCATAAACGAGCTAAAACAACAAAATGAACTTAATCAACAGCTGTTATATCAATCGTTACAATTCGTAAATATCTCATTAGACATGCTCCTGCCACAACCAGAAGCATTTAATTATGAAAAGCCAGCAACGTCAGACGGGCATCAACCAAGTCGCTCATTGTTTGATTCGAAAGCATAAGCGTTTATTAGCATATGATCTTTGATGTGCGTGGAGTGAGACAAATAATAGATTTTAAATTCTACTTTCTTATGTTTTAAAAAGGAGGAAAAACAGCATGACTTCAACTTTTCATGGGTTAGAAACTGCCCGCCGCGGTATGACTACACAACAGTCAGCGTTATATACAGTTGGACATAATATTGCCAATGCCAACACACCTGGCTATACAAGACAACGAGTGAACTTTGTCCAAACAGAGCCATATCCATCAGCAGCGATCAATCGTCCAGATATGCCTGGGCAAATTGGAACAGGCGTTGAGACAGGTTCTGTTCAAAGAATGCGAGATGGTTTTTTAGATGTTCAATATCGAAATGAGAGTAGTAAGCTGGGATATTGGGATTCTCGCTCACAAGCACTTCAGAAGATGGAAGACATTATGAATGAGCCGTCAGATACCGGGTTAGCAAGTATTATGGATAAATTTTGGCAATCTTGGCAAGACTTAGCGGTTAATCCTTCGAACTCAGGGGCCCGCTCGGTCGTCAAGGAACAAGGTATTCTTGTTGCCGATTCGTTTAATTATATTGCAGATTCGCTAACAGCCATTAGAAATGATCTGAAGAATGAACTTGATATTACAAAGAAAGAGATAAATTCACTTACATCACAAATTAATGACCTTAATCGTCAAATAGCTGAAGTTGAACCTCATGGCTATTTACCGAATGATTTATATGATGAACGAGACCGATTAATCGATCAATTATCGTCTTATGCCAATATTAAAGTTACAACAACACCTAGTGGTGGACAAGCATTAGATATAGCAGAAGGGAAAGTAACCATTACAATGGTCAATGATATAGGAGAGCCAATCGGTACATTGGTTGATGGCAAATTCGACATTGTAAATGAACTAGATTATACAGAAAATAATGGTTTCGTGAACGAAATAACATTAGGTAACCCCCCAACTACAACTATTGAAGCCGCTAAATTAGGCGAAGTTGGTGAGTTTTCGAGTCTCATAAGATCATACGGTTATATGGATGGTACTGAAGAAAAAGGCATTTATCCCGAAATGATAGACAAAATAGATCAAATGGCTTTCGAATTTGCTACAGAGCTTAACCGTGTTCATCGAGCTGGGTGGAATATAACTGATATCAATGATGGGACCCACACCCCTGTAGATTTCTTTGAGGATCTTGGAAATGACCCTGCAGGTGCGGCTAGTAAATTAAAGCTAAGTAGTGCGATAGAAGCTTCGCTAGATAATATAGCGGCTGCTGGGGATAAAGACGGAGTCGTATACTCAGGGGATTTTAAAGGATATGCTGAAGAAATAAATGGGACACCAACCGGGAAAAATTTTACAAATATTCGAGTAGAAATCAATTATAAAGGAAGTGGATCTAGAGACAACCTTAATAGCTATACTTTCGAAATTTTTGACAAAAGCGTAGACCCTGAGGTGTCAGTAGGAAATGGGGAGCTTGCGAATTTAGAGAGTGAAACAGATATAATTGTAGATCTATCAGAAATTAGTGATGATTTCCAAACTGACAAACTAGAGATTATCGCTAATGGAATAGGTCCTGTAACAGGGAATCTCGGAGATGGTAGTAACGCGTTAGCATTAGCTGAAGTGAAGAATAAAACTTTAACGATTAACAATGACACTACGACTTTACAAAGTTTTTATGAAGGTATTATCGGTGAAATGGCGGTAGATGCGCAAGGGTCAGAAAGATTGGCTTTTAATAGTGCGGTCTTACGAGACTCTGTAGAAACGAATCGACTATCGGTAAGCGCAGTATCGCTAGATGAAGAAATGACGAACATGATTCAATTTCAGCATGCGTACAATGCCGCTGCACGTATGATTACATTGACAGATGAAATATTGGATAAAGTTATAAATGGTATGGGAACAGGTGGAAGGTAGGTGTTAAATAATGCGTGTCACACAAGGAATGCTAGCGAATAATTCATTACGACATATTAGCAACAGTTATGAAAAGCTTGGTACACTGCAGGATCAACTATCAACAGGGAAAAAAATCACGAGACCGTCTGACGACCCTGTTGTAGCCATGAAAGGTATGTATTATCGGACAAATTTAACTGAGGTTGAACAGTATAAGCGTAATTTGTCAGAGGCATATTTATGGATGGAAAATTCTGAGGACGCCATTTCTCATGCGAACACTGCATTACAGCGTGTGCGGGAACTTATTGTACAAGGGAAAAACGGAACATTAAGCCCTGAAGATCAAGAAGCTATAGCTAATGAAATTGAACAAATTAAAGAGGACCTTGTGTCAGTTGCTAATACAAAGGTGGCAGGTCGTTATATTTTTAATGGAACGGCAATTGACAAAGCTCCTGTGGACGGTAGTGTGATTCCACCTCAAGTAACACATAATACTGATCCATTTGCAATTGAAGTTTCACAAGGCATTCAGCTACAAGTGAATGTTGATCCAAGCAAAATATTTGGACAAGACTTTTTTGCAACTTTACAAGATATTGAAGATAACTTGAATGGAACTCCAAGAACTCCACCTCCTGACGATTTAGATACACTGTTAGAGAAAGTTGATGGTCACCTAGATCAGTTGAATGCGCAGCGCTCAGAGATAGGTGCACGTTATAATAGACTTGAGCTAATCGATGACCGTATTGGTAATCAAGAAATTATAGCGAATCGAATCTTATCTGATAATGAAGATATTGATTTAGAGCGTGTGATTATAGATTTAACTGTGCAAGAAAGTGTTCATAGAGCTGCACTAGGTGTTGGAGGACAAATTTTACAGCCAACATTAATGGATTTTTTACGATAATTTGAATTGATATGAAGATGACTCAAAAGGGTCTGACTCAACAAATCATATACTGTATAGCTTCCTTCATGGATGGAATGATACAAAATATGAAAATGTAGAGTCTGACCTTTTGCTTATAAGGAAATACTATTTGCAAACGAGGTGAGCCATATGCAGCTACCACAAATTCGCATAAATTCAACATTTGCACAAATTGAATTGTCAACTACACAAGCAGAGCAGCTAATTGAGCAGCCAAAAGCTGAGTTATCAATTCAACAACCAAAAGCGGACATGAATATACAAACAATTAAGGGTAAGCTGACGATTGATCAAACACAAGCATGGGAAGATATGGACTTAAAACATATCTCAAAACGAATTGAAGAAGCCGCTGATTTGGGATATCAAGATTGGCTAGATGGGATTGCGAGAAGAGCACAACAAGGTGACGAGTTAATGAAGATTGAAAATGGTGGGAACCCTATCGCTAGGCAAGCGAAGGAAAATAGCCAAGACCCAATGTATAATTTTAATATTGGTTACATTCCATCCCATTTTAGTGTCAAACTAAATTATGATCCTGCACGAGTTAAGATAGATGTGAAGACAAATGAGCCTATCATAGAAGCGGTGCAAAATAAACCAGTTCACGAATATACACCAGGAGACGTGCAGGTGAAAATGGCAAGGTATAACGATTTGCAAATTGATTTTGTGAATTTAAAGCATGTCGGTCCGAATTTTGAACTTGAAATTTAGCTGTGAGGGAATGAAAAGATGAAAATTCAAACAAAATATCATGGTGAAATACAGGTTGAGGAAGAGGGTGTTATCACATTTGAGAATGGCATACCTGGTTTTCTCAAAAAAAAGCATTTTGTCATTTTACCCTTCTCAGATGACACATCATTTTCGATTTTACAATCAACAGCTACAGCAGCTGTTGCATTTGTCATCATTGAAGCATTCACTTATTTTACAGATTATGATTTTCAGCTTGAAGATCATATCATTAAGCAATTGCACATCACATCTGAAAAAGATATCGCTGTTTACAATATATTAACCGTTCAAGATCCATTCGATCAAACAACGGTTAATCTACAAGCGCCGATCGTCATCAATGCCAACAAACACCTCGGTAAACAAGTCATCTTAGCAAATACGCCCTACCAAACTAAGCATGCCTTATTTAAGCAAAAGGCACAGTCGGTCAAATAAGGAGGGAGCACTATGCTAGTATTAACGAGGAAAAAGAATGAAGCAATACATATTGGTGAAGACATACAAATCACGGTTTTAGATATTGATGGCGATCAAATCAAGCTAGGCATAGAAGCTCCAAAGCAGGTTGAAATACACCGACAAGAAATTTATATAGCGATACAGCAAGAAAATAACGAAGCAACAAGCGCTTCAAAGGATTTATTAAGTCAGCTGAATAGTCAATTAAAACGAAACCTCTAACCAACATTGGCAAGGGGTTTTATTCATGATCTACTCTAATAAGAAACATTCCTTTTTCACCTCTTCAACAAAAAAATATCTTTTTCATCAAATTATTATAAAAAACTATTAAAACAACAGAAAAAGCGTCGATATATAAAGTACGAGATGGGAAAAAGGCGGCCGACTTTTTCCTGTCTACAAAAAATCCACAAGGATGTGGACAACACAATTTCAAGGAGGAATTATTAAAATGAGAATTAATCACAATATTGCAGCATTAAATACTTACAAGCAGTTAACAAGTGCTAATTCAGCACAAAGTAAATCAATGGAGAAGTTATCTTCTGGTCTTCGTATTAACCGTGCTGGAGATGACGCTGCAGGTCTAGCAATCTCTGAAAAAATGCGTGGACAAATTCGTGGTTTAGATATGGCTTCGAAAAACTCACAAGATGGTATTTCTTTAATTCAAACAGCAGAAGGCGCATTAAATGAAACTCATGCAATCCTTCAACGTATGCGTGAATTAGCAGTACAAGGTGGAAATGACACAAACGTTACTGCTGACCGTACAGCTATTCAAGATGAATTAAATCAATTGATGTCTGAAATAGATAGAATTAAAGATACAACTGAATTCAACACTCAGAACTTATTAAATGGAAGCTTTAGTGGAACATTACAAATTGGTGCTAATGAGGGCCAAATTATAAATGTTCAAATCTCAAATATGGGGACAGCATCATTAGGTCTTACTACTACATCCATTTCAGTAGGTTCTAATACTTTAGCTAGTGCATCAATTAGTGCAGTAGATGCTGCAATTGAGCTTGTATCTAGTCAACGTTCAAAACTTGGAGCTGTTCAAAATCGTCTTGAACATACGATTAACAACTTAGGTGCAGCTAGTGAAAACTTAACTGCAGCTGAATCTCGCGTGCGTGATGTTGATATGGCTAAGGAAATGATGGAACAAACTAAGAATTCTATTCTTGCTCAAGCAGCTCAAGCTATGCTTGCACAAGCAAATCAACAGCCTCAAGGAGTATTACAATTACTTCGATAATTTAGAGTAGTCATTTTATAGAAATATCGTGCTTTTGTTACGAGCACGATATTTTTATTAAAATGATTACACCTAGGGGGATAACTGAAATGAAACCTTTTATGTCATTATGTATGATTGTCAAAAATGAAGAAAAAGTGATTGATCGCTGTTTATCTTCTGTTGCTCACTTAGTAGATGAGGTTATTGTGGTAGACACTGGATCAACAGACTTTACTAAAAAAATTGTAGAGAAATATACTACTAATATTTATGACTTTAAGTGGATAAATGATTTTTCAGCTGCTCGTAACTATGCAGCATCTCAAGCTACTGGAGAATGGATTCTTGTTTTAGACGCTGATGAATATGTTGATGAAGAGAATTTTAAAAGCTTTATTCAAGAAATAAGAAATGATAATGGTATATATGACGTATATGCGCCAAAAATATTAAACTTTGTGGGTGATTTTGGTGAAGGGTTAGTTCAAAATTCCCATGATAGAATATACATGAATAATGGTGAAATTAGTTATTATCGTAAAATACATGAACAATTTAAAACCCAAAATAACAAGCCGTTGAAAACGAAACAATCGAGTTTATTAATATTTCATTCAGGTTACTTAAAACAAACAGCTGACGAAAAGAAGAAAAATAAGAGAAATAAGGAACTATTAGACAAAGAAATGAAAAGTGGTGCGATTAACGCGTTTGACTATTTTAATTTTGGGAATGAATACATGTCAAAGGGCGAATATTCAAAAGCACTTGAGTCTTATATACAAGCGTATAAGATGAAAGCCGATTTTCGTCTTGCTTGGGTTTCTGCTACTGTAATCCAAATAATCGTCTGTTTAATAAACCTAAAGAGATATAATGCAGCATTAGATGTTATTAACGACTCTGAACAAATATATCCTACATCACCTGAACTTCTTTATTTAAAAGGTGATATATTTTTCCATAGAGGACAACTGGATGATGCTAAAAGAGTGTTGCTCGAATTAATAAATAACAATGAGCTATATGATCATATTATTCTGAGAACAGATTTGAAGGATCAGAAGCCCTACCTACTATTAGGAGAAATTTTTCTTTATGAAGGTGAGTATGAACGAGCAATTTATCACTTCACTAGTGTATTGAATATTAATAAATACAATGGGCAAAGCATTCAAAAGGTAATCTATATCTTAAATAAATTTCATGCGTATGAAGAAATCGCAAAATTCTTGACAGAAAAAGAACTAATAGATGCCAAAAATTTAAAGTATTATATTAAATCAAGTTTTGACATTGGTAATGCTAAACTAGCATTATCTATTCTTGAACATTTTCACGAGCAAAATAATCTTTTACATAAAGTAGGATTGTTAAAAAGATTTTGTATTGATAAAGAAGGAGATATCGAAGAGTTCGATGATATATTAAAGTATCCAGTTATGAAGGAATTGATCCAATCAAATTGGCTTAATATTATTGATGTGATCTTATTAATCAAGAATAACGAACAAAATAGTAATATTGCAGAACTAATTAAAAAAATTGGGGAAATAAAAGAGTTTTCTATATTTATGAAAATTTTTCAAAACGAATCTTTGGATGAAGTGATAGAAGAGAATTTATTGGTTCAGTCTGTACAAATATTGATAAACTATAAGCAATTTTCTCTTTGTGACAAGATCTTAAGTAATATACAAAATATTGAAAAGAGTAGCATTCCTAAAGTAGCTGCTTTATTATTTGCAAACGATTTTCAAGCAAAGGCAATTCAGCTATATGAAAAGGCAGATTGGAACCACTTTGTCGAACAAGATTTTTTAAACATTATAACTAGTTTGTCACAAACAAATCAAATAGATCATGCTATGAAAATAGCTGATTATGCAAAATCTATTTTTAATGAAGATTTTAGATTTTATAAATTGATCTTAGAAAATACACTAACCGGAGATGAACGATATAATCAAACATTGCAAAGTGCAAAACAAACCTTTTTGAACAGCTTTTATTTAGAAAAGTGTTATTAGGTTCATATTAATTTAATGTATTTAGGTGTCTTAGTGAGAGAGAAGGAATAGAAGTGAGAATTTCTTTAACAATGATTGTTAAAAATGAAGAGAGGTATATTGAAAGATGTATTAAGAGTGCTATTGGCTTAGTAGATGAAATAGTGGTAGTCGACACTGGATCATCTGATAATACACTTGAAATATTAACAAGGTTCAATAATGTAGCACTGTATCATTATGATTGGTGTGATGACTTTTCCTTGGCACGGAACTTTGCGATTAAAAAAGCAACAGGAGATTATATCTTTGTACTAGATGCTGACGAATATGTAGTCAAAGGAAGTAGAAGTGAACTAGAGTTTATTATGGATAACAACCTCATTGGTAGAATCCAAATTGATAGTCATTTTAAAAAAGATAATCAACTACTTCATTCAAAGGCATATGTGTCTAGATTTTTTCCTAGAGACATAAGATTTACTGGAGCTGTACATGAACAACTGGATAGTGAGAAACCTAGGGTTAAACTAGACCTTGTAGTCTATCATGATGGATATTTTCAAACGAACAAGAGCCACCGGAATATCCCATTACTTTTAAAAACTTTGAAAAAACAGCCAACTGAAACCTATTATCTTTTTCAACTAGGTAAAGAGTTACGCATAACTAAACAGTTTAATGAAGCTTTTTATTTTTTGAAGAAATCGTATGAACTTATAAATAAAGCTGCTCCGTATTATGGTGAATTAGTAATTGAACTCATTAGTAGTGGAAAAGAATGTGGGAAAGAAGAAGTATTAAGTGTCATAAAGCAAAATGAAAATCTTTTAGATAAAATTACTGATTATCATTTTGCAAAGGGATTATATTATATGGATATTTCATTTAAGTCTCCAGAAAAAGCTGAGGCTTATATTCCAAAAATCGAAGAAAGTTATAAAAGGTGTATAGAGTTACAGAAAAAGGATTACATAGAATATGTGCAAGGGTCGAGTAGTTTTTTACCATTATATAATCTCGGTGTGTTTTATGAGGTGACAGGTAATTTAAACAAGGCACTAGATTATTATGAACAATCAGCTGCATATGGATATGAGTTAGCAATATCACGTATAAAAGCATTAAAAAGAGGATAATTATTAGTTTCTATAATTGGACATAACTAATAAAATAAAGGGCCTCTAGATTTTGGGGGAGAGAAATAATGGATGTCCTTAAAAGAATTACAGACTACATTATTAACGATAAGATAGAAGAAGCATTTAATTTAATTATTGAAGTTGAAGCTGAGTGTGTAAGTCATGCTGAGTATTGGAATTTGAGAGGGGTTTTGTGTTTAAAGGTAGGTGAGTATCAATCCTCAATTGGTTGTTTCGAAAAGGCAATTACAATAGACCATAAAAATAGTGATGTTTATTTTAATTATGCTTATGCGCTAGAGAAATTAAGTAATTTAGAAGAAGCTGCAAAATATTACGGTTTAGCTTTTCGTTTTACCAAAGATAATGAATTGGAAACTGAGCTAGAGTCAATGTATGAAGGAACTGAGGAACTACAAAACATATTTGAATCAGCAATTGATGGCGATATAAACAAACTTGTATTTCCTTCAGTAAGCATAATTATACCTTCATATAATCAAAAAAACTATTTAAAAGAAGCAGTTGAAAGTGCCTTGTCTCAGGATTATCCTAACTTGGATATTATTGTAGGTGACGATAATTCTAATGATGGTACTGATGAGATAATGCGGGATTATATGGCATATCCTAATCTCACATACATTAAAAGAACAGAAAATATGGGTGCTGGTAACAATTCAAGAGACCTATTATATAATCATTGTAATTCAAGATATGTTATGATCCTTAACCATGATGATTATTTAATAAAAAAGGATTATATTTCACAGGCTGTATATTTATTGCGGATGTATTCTAATATATCATTTGTTTGGGCAAATTGTTTTGCGAAAAATGAAGAAAATGGTGATTTAATAAGATTAGAACGTAATATTCCGCTAATCACAGATGGAAAAGAGTATTTTATCAATTTTGAAACCAATGAATATCCACAAATAACAGGGTTCTTAACGACTGTTTTTGATCGAGAAATGGCACTTGAATTAAACTGTTTTAAAGAGCGTACAAAATCTAAGGATCTCTTTTTACATTTAAAGCTAATGCTAGCAGGAGATGTTGGGTTTATTAAAGAACAGGTCGCAGTCTATAGAATACATAATCAAAGTCTTACCTATAACATGCCTTTAGAATACGATTATTCTACGATTGATGAACTGAAAAGCTTACAAGGTATTGCTTTAGAAAAAAATGGCTATAGTAAAGAAGCTTTGCATGAATGGTTAATGCTAAGACTAACTAATTATTTTGAATGGCGACTAGGTATTTTAAATGCTACTGGAGAACATGAACAAGCTTCCCTCATGCTTAAAGATATTATTACTAAATATCCTCAACTCTCTGAGTATTTAAATAAAACTCGCTAGCCTATAATTGATATATTTAATGGTTTGTATTCTTTTTCCAACATTAATTAGAGAAATAGAAAACCGGGTAATGATTTTACCTGGTTTTTCTTAATAGTTCGGTACTATGTGGATAATATAAAGAATGAATAGCTGTATTGTGAAAGCTATTTAAATGACATACATATATAGAATTTTTTCTAAAGGTTAAGAAGAATCACAGAGGTGAAATCTATGAATAAAATTCAAGTATCATGCCCTTCAATGCCGGTTTTCGAAGATTACATAACAGAGATAAAAGAATTGTGGGAAAGTCGTTGGTTAACTAATGTGGGTGTCAAACATAGGAACTTAGAAGAAGAACTATCAAAATTTTTAAATGCTCAATATGTTTCACTTTTTACTAATGGTCACCTTGCATTAGAGCTTGCGATAGAAGCCTACAACCTTTCTGGAGAAGTTATTACTACCCCTTTTACTTTTGTATCAACAACACATGCAATTATTAGAAATGGCTTGAGGCCAGTTTTCTGTGATATAAGCCAAGGTGACTATACGATCAATGTAGACAAATTAGAAAGTCTAATTACTGAACAGACTTCTGCTATCATTCCAGTACATGTGTACGGTAATATTTGTAATGTTAACGAGATAAATAGAATTGCACAGAAATATAATTTGAAAGTCATATACGACGCCGCACATGCTTTTGGAACGACTGTGGACGGTGTGGGGGTTGCAAATTTTGGAGATGCTTCCATGTTCAGTTTTCATGCTACAAAGGTTTTTAATACTATTGAAGGTGGTGCAGTAGTTTCTAATGATAAAGGGTTGATGAAAAAGTTAAATAGCTTAAAAAACTTTGGTATCACAGGTCCAGAGACTGTTGATTACGTTGGGTGTAATGCAAAAATGAATGAGTTTCAAGCAGCTATGGGGTTATGTAATTTACGTTCTATAGATAAAGAGATTTATAAACGAAAAATTTTAACTGAAAGGTATATTGATAGGTTGAGCAATGTAAGAGGGATTAAGATATGTAAACCACAACCTAAAGTGGTAAGCAATTATTCATATTTCCCAGTCGTCTTTGATGGATTTAATTTGAATAGAAACGAGATAATAGAGGAACTTGCAACAAAAAATATTTATTCACGAAAATATTTTTATCCACTTATTAATGATATGGAATGCTATAAAGGAATATTTGATGTAAACGATACCCCTGTAGCAAAATATATTGCGGAAAGAGTACTTACATTGCCCCTATACTCTAGTTTAGACTTAAAAGATGTTGATAGGATTTGCGACATTATTTTGAATAATGGTAGTTAGCATATATACAAATATTAATTATTGGAGGATTCAAGTGAAAGGAATAATACTAGCCGGTGGTTCAGGTACGCGCTTATATCCATTGACAAAAGCTGTGTCAAAACAAATACTTCCTGTGTATGACAAACCAATGATTTATTATCCACTATCAGTTTTAATGCTCGCTGGAATAAAGGAAATTCTCATTATATCAACACCAAGAGATGTGCAAGTTTTTGAGGAGTTATTAGGAGATGGTAGTAAACTTGGTTTAAGGTTTGAGTATACCATTCAAGAGGAGCCGAATGGCTTAGCTGAAGCATTTATAATTGGAGAAGATTTTATTGGTGACTCACCGGTTGCTCTAGTTTTAGGTGATAATATATTTTATGGCTCTAACTTCGGTAATAAGTTACAAAAGGCTGCTAAGTTAAGAGATGGGGCAATCATCTTTGGTTGCTACGTCAAAGACCCTCAAGCGTATGGTGTTATTGAAGTAGACAACGAGCAGAATGCAATATCAATTGAAGAGAAACCACAAAGCCCAAAATCTTCGTTAGCAGTACCTGGTTTATACTTTTTTGATAGTAATGTTATTGAAGTAGCAAAAAAAGTTGAACCATCTAAAAGAGGAGAAAGGGAGATTACTTCAATTATAGATGAGTACTTAAAGCGTGGTAAATTAAAGGTTGAAATTACAGGTAGAGGTATTGCTTGGCTAGATACAGGAACGCATGAATCATTAAATGAAGCATCAAATTTTGTTGAAGCAATTCAAAAGCGCCAAGGTTTATATATTGCTTGTATTGAAGAAATTGCTTTCAGAAAAGGTTATATTACTACCGAGGATTTATGTGAGCTAGCAAAACCATTGTTGAAAACAAATTATGGAAAATACATAGAAGAAATTGCTCGAGCCTCAAGGCACAAAGAATTAACGTTATGAAATTGTGAGGGAATTATATATGAACATATTAGTAACTGGCGGTGCAGGGTTTATAGGTGGTAACTTTGTTCATTATATGGTTAACAACTATCCTAAATATAATATATATAATTTAGACTTATTAGGATATGCAGGAGAACTAACAAAACATAAAGATATAATAAATAAAGATAACTATCACTTTATTAAAGCAGATATCGGCGACCGGAAAAAAATTATTTCCCTTTTTAAAGAGCTAAAGTTTCATTATGTTGTGCATTTTGCTGCAGAAAGTCATGTTGACCGATCTATTATTGAACCAGATATATTTGTACGATCTAATGTGCTAGGTACTCAAGTGTTACTTGATGCTGCTAAAGAAACGTTAGTAAAGAAATTTGTCCATATTTCTACAGACGAAGTCTATGGAGAACTTGATTTTCACACGAAAAGCCTTTTTACTGAAGAAACTCCTCTTCAGCCAAATAGTCCATATAGTGCAAGTAAAGCATCATCTGATTTTTTAGTACGAGCATATCATCAGACATATGGACTACCAGTTAATATTACAAGATGCTCTAATAATTATGGTCCATATCAATTTCCAGAAAAATTAATCCCATTAACTATATGTAAAGCATTAAGTAATGAAAAAATCCCAGTGTTTGGAGATGGAAAGAATATACGTGATTGGTTGCATGTTTATGATCATTGTTCGGCAATTGATATTGTTTTACATACAGGAGTAATTGGTGAAGTTTATAATATCGGTGGACATAATGAAAAAACAAATTTAGAAGTTGTTCAAAAGATTATTAAGTCCTTAAATAAATCAGAGTCCTTAATTGAATTTGTAACTGACCGGTTAGGCCATGATAAAAGGTATGCGATTAATTCAACAAAAATATGTAATTTGGGGTGGAGTCCCTTATACAACTTTGATTTAGGATTAGAACAAACTGTTCAATGGTATTTAAATAATACAGAATGGTGGGAAAGAATTACTAAAAATAATCAGAGTTAAAGTAATAGTACTTATGAGATTTATTAAAATTAAGGGGAGAAAATAAATGAAACTAGCAATTATGCAGCCTTATTTATTTCCTTATATTAGTTATTTCCAGTTGATACATGCTGTCGATCAATTTGTTGTATACGATGATGTGCAATATATAAATAGAGGTTTTATTAATAGAAATAGAATATTACTAAATAATAATGCTCACTTATTTACATTTAGTGTAAAAAAAGCACCTAGACACTATAAAATAAATGAAAGGCACTATTCGGGTAACTTTTATACAGAACGAGATACTTTTCTGAAGACTATCGAAAGAGCATATAAAAAAAGTAATAACTTTATAGATATTTATAATCTATTATCTGCATGTCTTAATATAGATATTGAAAACTATAATGTGGCACAAATAAATGAAAGAGTTATAAAACAGCTTTGTGAATTTTTGGATATAAATACCCAGTTCAAAAGATCTTCAAGCTTGAATATAAAAAGTGAGTTGAAAGGACATGAACGTATACTAGCTATCAACTTAGCATTAGAAAGTTCTCATTATATCAACTCTATTGGTGGCAAAAGCATTTATTCAAAAGAGTATTTTTCGGAGTTTGGAATAAACATGAGTTTTTTAGAGGCTAAAAAAATGAAGTATAACCAAAAAAGTAAAGAATTCATTGAGAATTTATCAATTATTGATATCTTAATGTTCAATCCAAAAGAAGAAATTAAAAAGAAATATTTAAATCACTATGAACTTATATAGATTACGAAGTTAGTGGGCGTATGGGACTGATTTATTTAATAATTATATTGGAGGAACCTACATGTCTTTTAATGACATTATTTCAATTCACGGTGTTCCGAGATCAGGAACAACTTGGTTAGGCCAAGTTCTAGACAGTTCACCACAGGTTAGGTACAAGTACCAACCACTGTTTTCATATGCTTTTAAAGACAGATTAAACTTACAAAGTAAAAATGAAGAAATACTGAACTTTTATCGAGAGCTATACTATAAATCTGATGATTTTTTGGATCAAGTTAAACAAAAAGAGATTGGCATTCATCCAAAGTTTACTGTAAAAAATAAACACCCAAAATATCTTGTTACAAAAATGGTTAGATATCATTATTTAATTCCGCATTTAATATCTAATGTTAGCAATATAAAATTTTTACTAATTGTTAGAAATCCATGTGGTGTATTGAACTCATGGAAAAAAGCACCTCGAGAATTTAATAGAGAATGGGACTTTAAAGATCAATGGGAATTTGCTCAAAATAAAAATATGTTTAGACCAGAAGAATATTTTGGTTTCAATAAATGGAAAGAAGCGACAAAGTTATTTTTAGAAATGGAACGTCTTTATAAAGAGCGTGTTATGTTAATTAAGTATGAAGAATTGGTAGAAAATCCAATGAAAGTAACTAAGCATATTTACAAATTTTTTAATATTGACCTCTCAATTCAAACTGAAGATTTCATTGATAGTTCTACAAAAATTTTTCTAGATGATATTTATAGTGTTTATAAAGGTCAAAAAGATGTGAATGATTGGAAAGGAGAATTGGACCAAAATATAGTTAGAAAAATATATGAAAGTTTAGAAAATACTGAATTTGAAAGGTTTTTATATGTTGAAAATTAATAGTATTAGAGGAGGCACTCACCATGACTTCACTAACTCACCTTGACCGACTAGAGGCTGAAGCGATTTATATTATACGCGAAGTAGCTGCAGAGTGTGAAAAACCAGTTATGCTTTATTCAATTGGAAAGGATAGCTCTGTCATGCTTCATTTAGCAATGAAGGCTTTTTTTCCTGAAAAACCGCCGTTTCCTTTTATGCATATTGATACAACATGGAAGTTTAAAGAAATGATTGAGTTTCGTAATAAGAAGGCTAAAGAATTAGGAATTGAAATGATTATACACACGAATCAAGACGGTGTAGATCAAGGAATTAATCCATTTGATCATGGTTCTGCTTATACAGATATTATGAAAACTCAAGCGTTAAAACAAGGGTTGGATAAGTATGGTTTTACTGCTGCTTTTGGTGGTGGCAGACGTGATGAGGAAAAGTCACGAGCAAAAGAAAGAGTTTTCTCATTCCGAAACAAATACCATGCGTGGGACCCAAAAAATCAAAAACCTGAAATGTGGAAACTTTTCAATACGCAAATTAATAAAGGTGAGAGTATGCGTGTTTTTCCGCTTTCAAACTGGACTGAAAAAGATATATGGCAATATATAAAAAGGGAAAAGATTGATATTGTTCCACTATATTTCGCAAAAGAAAGGCCAGTTGTTTTCCGTGATGGAAATATTGTCATGGTTGATGACGAACGTATGAAGTTAGAACATGAAGAAAGAATAATCATGAAAAAAGTACGTTTTCGCACTTTAGGCTGCTACCCTCTTACTGGCGGTGTTGAATCTAAGGCAGACTCTTTAGAAGAAATTATTGAAGAGACACTTGGTGCTGTTTCTTCAGAGCGAACGAGTCGTGTGATTGATCAAGAAGCTGCTGGTAGTATGGAAAGGCGTAAGAGAGAGGGGTATTTCTAAGTGAATGGTTTATTAAAGTTTATTACGTGCGGAAGTGTGGATGATGGGAAGTCAACATTAATAGGTCATATGCTTTACGATGCAAAATTACTATTTGCTGATCAGGAAAAAGCGTTAGAACTTGATAGTAAAGTAGGGAGTCGTGGTGGAGATATTGATTATTCGCTACTTCTTGATGGTCTTATGGCTGAACGAGAACAAGGTATTACAATTGATGTTGCATATCGTTATTTTACGACCGATTATCGTTCATTTATAGTTGCAGATACCCCGGGTCATGAAGAATATACTCGTAACATGGCAGTTGGAGCATCCTTTGCTGATTTAGCAATAATTCTTGTTGATGCCACGAAAGGAGTTATTACGCAAACAAAGAGGCATGCAATGATTTGTGCTCTAGTGGGAATTAAACACTTTGTATTAGCTGTTAACAAGATGGATTTAGTAGGATTTGATCAGCAACGATTTGATGAAATAAAAAATGATTTTTTTCAGATGACGTACGAATTTAACCTTAAAAGCATTCAAGTCATCCCTGTTTCCGCTACAGAAGGGGATAACATTACAAAAAGATCGAAAAATACACCTTGGTATAATAATTTGCCGTTATTATCCTATTTAGAAGCTGTAGATATTAACAAAGAAAATCAACAAATAAATTTTGTTATGCCGGTGCAACGAGTATCCAGACCAAACCATTCTTTCCGTGGATTTCAAGGGCAAGTTGAAGCTGGGCATATTACAGTTGGAGAAGAGGTCATTACTCTACCAAGTAATGAAAAAGCTAAAGTAAAAAGTATCTTTGTCACTGATCAAGAAACAACCTCTGCAATTGTTGGACAGGCCATCACACTTCAATTGGATCGTGAAGTCGATGTATCTCGTGGGTGTGTGTTAACTACATCTGACAATATTCAAGTTGCTAACATGTTTACAGCAACGATTCTCTGGATGGATAATACTGAACTTGTTGCAGGAAGAAATTACTTGGTGAAAGTAGGAACGAAAATTCTTCCAGGTAAGGTAATGTCGATAAAACATAGAATTGATATTAATACAGGAGAGCATCTATCAGCAGACAGAATCATAAAAAATGAGTTAGTAGAATGCGATATTGCCTTATCAGAAAATATCGTATTTGATTTATTTGAAAAGAATGAGGCCTTAGGTGGTTTCATTTTAATAGATCGTGTAACTAATATGACATCTGCATGTGGAGTAATTAATGATGTTCCCCGTAAATCAACTAATGTTTTATGGCAAAATACCGATATTACTAGAGAGATCCGTGCTCAACAAAAAGGGCATAACCCTTTAACGTTATGGTTTACGGGTTTATCCGGATCAGGAAAATCAACATTAGCAAACGAAGTAGAAAAACGTTTAGTATCTCTTGGATATCATACAATGATATTAGATGGAGACAATGTTCGTCATGGATTAAATAAAAACTTAGGGTTTAAAGAGAGTGATCGAGCCGAAAATATTCGACGTATTGCTGAAGTAGCCAAATTGATGAATGATGCAGGACTTATTGTGTTAGCTTCACTTATTTCGCCATATAAAAATGACCGTAATCATGCGAGAAATATTATTGGCGATGGATATGTAGAAATATTTGTTTGTACACCAATTGAAGAGTGTGAAAGACGTGATGTAAAAGGTTTATACAAGAAAGCACGTGCAGGTGAGATATCGAATTTCACAGGTATCTCAAGTTCGTACGAAGAGCCAGAAAGTCCAGATATTAAAATTGATACAAGTAAGTATTCATTAGAAAAAGCCACAGATTATATTTTGAAGCAAATTATAAAATATTTAGCTTAGAAAAATACATAGTATTGAAATATCTTTTGTAGTTTGAATGGTTGAAAAGGGAGCTCTACTTATGTCATTAGAAATGATATATGTGCTGGTAATGATAATTGCCATGTTTATTGCTTTATTATTAGATTTAGCTCGACCAGAAATTATTGTATCTACTATAGCGATGATATTTTTAATGACGGGAGTATTAACTGCAGAAGAAGCTCTGCTAGGTTTAGTTAATCAAGGTATGCTTACAATTGCATTATTGTTCATTGTAGCAGGTTCGATACAAAAGTATGGCACGATCGAACAAATGATGATGAAGGGGTTAAACAGTAGTAAGAATGTTAGAAAATCGATGTTTCGTTTCTTTTTACCACTACCATTGTTTTCTGCATTTTTAAATAATACACCAATTGTTGTAATATTTACTCCTATGATAAAGAAATGGTGTGAAGAACATGAGGTAGCTCCTTCTAAATTTCTAATCCCATTGTCGTATATTACTATTTTAGGTGGAACTATTACCTTGATGGGAACTTCCACCAATCTAGTTGTTCAAGGTATACTATTTGATTATCACTTAGATGGTTTTTCGCTATTTCAACTAGCAATTGTTGGGATACCTATTACAATTATTGGTTTTATTTATTTGTTTACCATAGGATATCGGCTTCTACCCGATCATGTAGGGTTTCGTAGACAAGCGATAAATAAGTCAAAAGAGTATATTGCTGAAGTAACTGTCTCCTCAGATTTTGCCTATGTAAATCAAACTATTAAAAAAGCGGGATTAAGGGAACTGAATGGTCTGTATCTATTCGAAGTCATCCGTGGAGAAAAACGAATTTCTCCAGTATCCGCGACGACAATTATTCAAACAGGGGACCGCTTAATTTTTACTGGGTTGATTTCTACAATAGCTGATTTACAAAACATAAAAGGATTAACACTTGAAACAGGATCTGAGTTCAAACTGGAAGGTTTAAAGAATGGAAATACTCAATTGGTTGAGGCAGTGGTATCAAATCAATCTTCAGTATTGTCAAAGTCTATCAAGGAGTCACAATTTCGATCCAGATTTGATGCAGGTGTGTTAGCCGTACACCGTCATAATGAGAGAATAAAAAGTAAGGTAGGGGACATAATTCTGCGACCTGGTGATACCTTATTACTACTTGTAGGAAATAGCTTTATTAGCAAATATCAACAATCAAGTGACTTTTATGTTGTGTCATCTATAGATGCACCTACAAACCTACATTATGATGAAAAAAAAGGGTGGTTTTCCATTGGGCTGCTAGTAGCAATGATACTACTTGTCAGCTTTGATTTGTTAAGTATGTTTAAAGCGATGCTACTCACTGTATTTTTATTGATTTTTACAAAGATAATCACTCTTGAGGAAGCAAAACAATATGTTCAATTTAATGTGCTTTTGTTAATAACTAGTGCGTTTGGAATAGGTGAAGCTATGACTAAGAGTGGCTTAACTGAATGGCTAGCTAGTGTTTTAATAACAGTAGCTGAACCATTAGGAATAACTGCCCTCCTTCTAATTGTATATTTATTAACAAACATATTTACAGAGATAATTACGAATAGTGCTGCAGCAGTTTTGATGGTTCCAATTGGTTTAGAAATAGCAGCTACTTTAGATATTTCATATATAAGTTTTGCTGTCGTAATCTCTATTGCAGCATCAGCGAGTTTTATTACCCCAATTGGATATCAAACCAATTTAATTGTTTACGGACCAGGAGGATATACATTTAAGGACTATGTTAAGGTTGGAACCCCTTTAAGCATTTTAGTGATGATTATTACAGTTATGATTGTTAAATTAATTTGGTTTTAAAATTACGCATGCATAATAGAGTCTTGGAGTCAAAGTGAATCCCATCCAAAATGTCACATCAAAAAAACTAGAGCAATAGAATTACTAATGAAAATGAGTAGAAAATAAGTACTAATTATTCAAATGGTGGTGTAAAGATGACAAACAAAATATTTTGTATTGGAAGAAATAAAACAGGGACAACTTCTCTAAAAAAAGCATTTGAAGATCTTGGTTACCATGTTGGGGATCAGCGAGAAGCTGAGAATTTATTGGTGAATTTTTTAGAGAAGGATATTGAGACGATAATTGATTATTGTAATTATGCAGAAGTGTTTCAAGATTTCCCATTTAGTTGGCCTGAAACCTATAAATTTCTAGATAAGGCATTCCCAAATAGTAAATTTATTTTATCTGTTAGAGATGATGCTAGCCAATGGTATAAATCAATTACTAAATTTCATTCTAAGTTATTTGCTGATGGTAAACGAATTCCTACAAAAAAAGATTTAATGAATGCAACATATATATTTAAAGGCAGACCTTGGATTACACATAAAGCTATTTTTGGAGATACAGGTAATGATACATATGATAAAGACATACTAACAAAACATTATAATCAACATAATAAAGATGTAATTGAATATTTTAAAGATCGACCTAATGATCTATTGGTTATTAATCTAGCAGAAGCTGGTTCATATGAACGATTTTGTAAATTTTTAGACGTTAACCCTTTGTATGATGATTTCCCTTGGGAAAACAGAACATCAGCCATTAGAAAATAAAACTTTATAAAGACATAATTACTTTTATGAAAAATATGTTTTTTAAACGGCAAGAATATGTAAATTTGAGTTATAAAATAAATCATGGTTTTAAAGCCATGATTTTTATTTTTTTAAAAAAATTGGAGATCTGAAGTTTCATTTATTTGTTGTAAAAAACTCTTGAAATTACCCAAACAAAACTTACAACACAAGATTATTTATTCACCAATATCTTAGAACACAATGCCCTAAGATTAGTATTACCTAAATGTATGAGTTTTGGTTAAATAGTGTTCATGTGGTTGATATATAAAATTAGTAATTTCACTTTTTACTCAATAATTAACAATTTTAACCGATATTAAAGGAAAGTATGTATAAGGGAGCGAGTTTCATGGACATTGGAAATAATACTATAAAATCTCCATTACCCACATCCTCAACTGAGATAAAAATTACACAGCTAGAAACTCAGCTAAAATCTCAGCAAGAAACGAAACCTACAAATGAGACACAACAGATACTAACTAAGGATAAAGTTGAAGAAGTTATAGTAGGAATAAATGAATTTTTAGAGCCAACATACACATCCTTAAAATTTGAACTACATGAACAACTGAAAGAGTATTTCGTAGTTGTAGTTGATAAGGATACGAAGGAAGTTATTAGAGAGATTCCACCAAAGAAGTTACTTGATATGTATGCAGCTATGACAGAATTTGTAGGATTAGTAGTAGATAAAAAAATATAACGAGAAGAGGGGTATAAATGACTGGTTTACGTATAGGTGGTTTAGCTAGTGGGATGGACACTGACCAAATTATTGCTGACTTAATGAAAGCAGAGCGAATGCCACTTGATAGATTAACACAAAAAAGACAGATTTTAGAATGGCAACTTGATAGCTATAGAGAAATGAATACTCTATTATTGGATTTTCGTGAGGAATTAACACGAATGAAGATGCCGTCTACATATAGTGCTCGCACTATTACATCAACAAATGAAGCAATGGTTACTGCAATTGCAAGTAGCGCATCCCCTCAAGCAACCTATGCAATTGATAATGTGACGCAGCTTGCAACCGCAGCAACAAAAGTCAATGCTGGAGCAATTTCAGCGGATGCAGATAATAAAATTAATGTGGATAAAGGGTTATATTCTAACTCGAGCGCTTTTGCAGATGGTACAGCTTTTAACTGGAGAGTAGGTGCTGTAGAGTCAAAATCTATCTCAGTAGAAGTGGAAGGTGATTCTTTTCAGCTTTTTGAAGCTGGTGAAGTTCATCCTCCACTAAAAGATTTTGAATCTTGGAGTGTTACAGTAGATGGGAAGAGCTATAAAGTAGTCACTTCACCAGCCGAGCCACCTAAAGAAAACGAAGTATTTATTGATACTGATGGTTCAATGAAGTTTGGTACAGAATTAAAAGCAGATAGTTCAATTAATGTTAACTATATAGCCGATTATAAAACTGAAACAAAAACGTTAACAGAAGGGACGAAAGAATGGCAGTTACCGAATGGATCAATTAACTCTGTAACATCTTTTATAATTGAAGGGAACGAAGAATTCGTTCTCGGTGGATCAGATGGTGATGTTGAAAGAGACCTTGTTCTTAAGGATGATAGCAATGTCGTGATAGGGAAAATAAATACCGAAACAGGTAAAATTGTCTTTAACATGGACGAAGGTTTTCCTCAAGATACAGAAGTTGAAATTATATATGATCATAATTATACCAATTTTTCAATAGATACATCTACATCTAAAGGTGATATGCATCACAACTTCATTATTGGAGGAAATGAATCCCTAAATACTGTCATAAGTAGAGTAAATAATTCTGAAGTCGGTGTTACGATGTACTATGATAGTTTTTCAGATCAAGTAACACTAACAAGAAATGAAACAGGAGATTTTACAGATTCTGGTGATGAGATAAGAACGAGTGGAGGCTTTTTAAATGATGTGTTACGGTTTCGTGATGCAGATGAAACAGGTGGCACGAACATTAAATTTGAGGTGAATGGTCTTAGTACAGAAAGAAATTCGAACACATTTAACATGAGCGGTGTCGAATTTTCGATCAAACAAACATTCTCTAATAGCCCAGTCAGCATATCTGTTAATAATGATAGCAATCAAGTCTTAGAAAATATTAAGAGCTTTGTAGAAAAGTATAATGAATTGATTGACAAGATTAATCAAAAAGTATCAGAGGATAGATATCGTGATTACCCACCATTAACAAGTGAAGAACGTCAAGCTTTAAGCGAGAGAGAGCAAGAATTATGGGATGAAAAGGCAATGAGTGGGTTGATTCGCAATGATTCCATTTTGACAGGAGTTCTTTCACAAATGCGAACTGATCTATATGCTCCTGTGGATAATGATGATGTATCATCTATATATAATCAATTAGCTAGTATAGGAATAACCACTACTGCAAACTATTTAGAAGGTGGAAAATTAGAAATAAATGAAACGAAACTACTAAATGCTATACAGGAGGACCCTAGCTCTGTTGAAAAATTGTTTAACGCTGATGGAAATACTAGCTCTGAACAAGGGGTTATTCAACGACTATACGATTCAGTCAATGTAGCGATGGAAAAGTTAACAGATAAAGCTGGGAAATCATATTCTGCTGCTGAGTCGTTTGCAATTGGTAAAGAAATGTCGTATCTTGATGACCAAATAGATTCTTTTGAAAGACGTTTAATCCAAATTGAAGACCGTTATTGGGGTCAATTTACGGCAATGGAACTTGCAATACAACAAGCTAACGAACAAGCAATGTTTTTAGCAGGTCAATTTGGATATTAATAAAAATAGACATATCTCATATTATAAACATTATTATTGTTATAGAGGAGTTTATAAAAATATGGAATCACAGAACCCTTATCAATCATACCAACTTAACGCTGTGACAACAGCATCACCAGGGGAACTAACCTTAATGCTTTATAATGGCTGTTTGAAATTTATCAATTTAGCACGACAAGCGATTCAAGATAATAATATAGAGGAAAAAAATACGAATCTATTGAAAGCACAAAATATAATCCATGAACTGATGGTCACACTTAATATGGATGTTGAAGTGTCGAAAAATATGATGTCAATGTATGATTATATGCACCGTCGTTTAATTGAAGTAAATATTAATAATGATTTAAATGCTCTTTCAGAAATAGAAGGTCACGTAATAGAATTTCGAGATACATGGAGACAAGTCATTCAAAAGAATCGCCAAAAACAATTTGCACAAGGCGGTCAAGCTTAGTGAGTGTCGTTAAAGAGCTACATGAAGTAACAAAACAATTATTAGCGTTTTTACAAACAGACATTAGTAAAAGTGATCGTGAGGAACAAATAGACCGTATTCAACATTTTTTGAATGATCGCACACAGCTAATTGAGAAGTTGGAGCCTCCATATTCAAATGATGAAAAACGTATTGGGACTGAAATTGTTACTTTAAACAAAAAAATAGACGAGAAGCTTATTGCGATGAAGGATGAAATTAAGCTCGATATTGCTAGTTTAAAGAAGAAAAAACAGTCACAAAAAAAATATATCAACCCATATAATGCAGGTACTGTAGATGGTGTATTTTATGACAAACGGAAATAGGTGAGTACATGGTGAATTTAGACGCACCACAATACGATATGTTAAAACAGTATATCGAATTATTAGATACAATTGAATTAGGATTTGACTATGTTAAGGTGAGTTTTGACAGCCTTGAACGTAACGAAGGAGATCGGGTATTAGCTGACATATTTACTGCTTTTTCAAAAATTAATGATACGAATGAACAACTGTTAATCCTCTTTTCAAAAGATGAGATTGTTCGAAATCAAGTCAATCAATTCCCAGGAGTCATTGCTGAGTGTGTCAAGCTGGAGCAGCACTTCTCGAACCCAACGGAAAAGCAAGCTATTATTAATAAAAATATTATTCCAGCCTTTCTTGCATGGAAGGAACCCATTCAACATACATTTTCACGTTATATTACACAATAGTAAAATGCTCCTATACAAATGTATGGGAGTGTTTTTATTATAAAGAAGGATATAATCGTGACATCTAAGAAGTCATTTACTTTATTTAAGGTTGTTTTCGCATTAATTGTTGCTTTTCAATCTATGATATAAGCACGTATATATTTAGCATTCGCGACACTTTTACTACTTTCGTAACTATTGTTTGCCATAAAACGCATCAAACTGACCATTATTAGTAAAAATAGCAACAAAGTTTACGAAAAGAACCTTTAAATTTCGGAAAAAGGAATTTCCTCTCACATATCATTTTTCCTTACTGCATAACAATAAATACACATCAATTTTAACAATATATCGGTTATGTAAATAATGAAAATCGTCACAATTTATTCACAGATAATTTCACGTTTAAGAAGGAATTGTTAAGGGTATTGTAGAAATGTATATACATAGCTTAAGAAAACCGCTTAGCGGATTTCTAGAGATAAGAAATGGAAATGTGGATTTAATGTTTTAAGCATTTTCACACAGCTTAACTCGAATAAGTTATAAGTTTCAAGAAAATGAGGATAAGAAGAATGGGGAAAGAAAAGTCACACTAAGTGCCGTCACGATAAGTGGCGAATGAGTGGATTAGATCTTGTACAAGTTCATTTTTCCGAGACTTATTTGATCATCCTTTAAAAATGGAGTTCAAAAGGAGGAAAAAAAGGACGAAGAAGATTAAGGCGGTGTAGCTTTGAGTACCAGAGTGTACGTTTGAAGGGTACATGAGGAACGGAAAAGCAAACCAACGCAAATATTCACTGTCATTTTTCCCGGACTTTTTTGAACATCCTCAAGTTAACTAAAGGAGGAGTTCGTGTATGATTTACAACATTCGTGGTGAAAACATTGAAGTAACTCCAGCATTGCGTGAGTATGTTGAGAAAAAGATTGGTAAATTAGAAAGGTATTTCGATGAGTCTTCAGATGCCACAGTTCATGTTAATTTAAAAGTTCATAGTGATAAGCATTCTAAAATAGAAGTAACAATTCCCATGTCTCAACTACTGTTAAGAGCAGAGGAAAATCATGAAGATATGTATGCAGCGATTGACCTTGTTCTTGATAAACTTGAGCGTCAAATTCGCAAACATAAAACAAAGGTGAACCGTAAGTTCCGAGATACTGGAACTCCTAAATATATGTTTACAAATGAGCCTGTAGCGATTCCTGATGAAGAAGAGGATGACTTAAAGCTTGTCCGTACTAAGCGCTTTAACTTAAAGCCAATGGACAGTGAAGAAGCAATCCTGCAAATGAATATGCTCGGTCATAATTTCTACGTATTTACTAACTCAGAGACGAACCGTACAAATGTCGTTTATTTAAGAAAAGATGGCAAATACGGTTTGATTGAACCGAATTAATAATAATGATTAGAAAACGTTAGGTTGTTTAGAACCTAACGTTTTTTGATGTTAAATGTACTGTAGGATGTTTTTTTGTAGTTTATTGGTCAATTTCTCATTGCTCTTTTATCGAATGTTACTTTTTCAATATGATATAATAAAACATGTCTACAAACCTCATTTGTAGTCAATGGAAGGCTAGTTCGAGGATTATCTTTGATAATGAATGGAGGTGAATATGATGGAGAAGCTGTTACTAGAATTTATGAGCGAAATGCGCGAATTTAGAACAGAGGTAAATGGATGCTTCACAAAGCTAGAACATGAAATGAACGATCGCTTTACAAAAGTAGATGAACGTTTTACTCAAGTGGACAAACGCTTCACAAAGCTAGAAGGTGAGATGGACAAGCGCTTTACAAAAGTAGATGAACGTTTTACTCAAGTGGACGAACGCTTCACAAAGCTAGAAGGTGAGATGGACAAGCGCTTTACAAAAGTAGATGAACGTTTTACTCAAGTGGACAAACGCTTCACAAAGCTAGAACATGAAATGAACGAGCGCTTTACACAAGTAGATAACCGTTTTACTACAGTAGATATGCGACTATCAAAAATTGAAAACGATGTAACGGTAATTAAGGAAGCTGTTGTAAATAACCTTTCTGAGTCAAGGAGTCATTTCAAACATATCGAACAATCTCTTCAGCAACATCACTCCATGTTCCAGTTAATGACTGATGAAATTAATAAAAAATACCGCTATTAATATGTACTACTTCATTCAAAAACAATAATGTATACAAGTAAAAACAAAGTTGTTAAGACTCAACTTTCTAGGTCACTTTATAATAACACTTCATTAAACACACCACACCTCCAATTGTTAGCAATTGATCAGGCTTGGACGTCTACAGCCGATTATAAATAATTTACAATGAAGAAACGATGTGGTTGTCACATACCCCTCTGTTAACAGTACTTTTCGTAAACTACGTGAGTTATTAAAAAATGCTCTTATATGAATGATCTAACTCTTTTTCATACAAGTTTTGTTAAGGTTTTTGAATGAAATATAAAATATTCATATGATTCTGCCTTCTTATGCTCCCACATTCCTCCAAAATGTTGTTCACTTTGTCTCAAAATGTTAATATTAGAAATAGGATTTCTATAAGGGAAAAAACTTAGTATATACATTATTATATATCCAGTGTGTGTATATGTCGTATTGGGTGTAACTTATATGAAAATAGAGGAGCGTTTTGAATGCTTGGAATGATAAAGAAAGTATTTGATGGCAATAAACGTCAAATTACTAAATTAGAAAAGCTTGCAGCACAAATTGACTCATTAAGTGCAGATATGGCGAACTTAACGGATGAGCAGTTACAATCAAAAACAGCAGAATTCAAAGGTCGTTATGATAAAGGGGAAAAGCTTGATGACATGCTTGTTGAAGCCTTTGCGGTTGTTCGTGAAGCAGCAAAGCGTGTGTTAGGCTTATATCCATACAAGGTACAATTAATGGGGGGTGTTTCCCTTCATGACGGTAATATCTCTGAGATGAAAACAGGTGAAGGTAAAACATTAACAGCGACAATGCCAGTATACTTAAATGCGTTGACAGGTAAAGGTGTGCACGTTGTAACTGTCAATGAATACTTAGCAAGTCGTGATGCTCATGAGATGGGTCAGTTATATGAATTTTTAGGATTAACTGTCGGTCTGAACTTAAACGGCATGTCTCGTGAGGAAAAAATTGAGGCGTATGCTGCTGATATTACATATGCAACGAACAATGAGCTAGGCTTTGATTATTTACGTGATAATATGGTGCTTTACAAAGAACAGATGGTTCAGCGACCGCTATATTATGCGGTAATTGACGAGGTTGACTCAATTCTTATTGATGAAGCAAGAACACCTTTAATTATATCTGGTTCAGCACAAAAGTCAGCACAATTATATGTACAAGCTAATGCGTTCGTACGTACGCTCAATAAAGAATCAGATTTCATTTTCGATGAAAAATCAAAAAGTGTTCAACTAACTGAAGAAGGTATGAACAAGGCTGAACGTGCTTTCGGTATTGATAACCTTTTTGATATTACACATGTTTCGTTAAATCATCATATAAATCAAGCGTTAAAAGCGCATGCTAGTATGCATAAAGATATTGATTATGTTGTTCAAGATGGCGAAGTTGTGATCGTTGATCCTTTTACAGGACGTTTGATGAAAGGCCGTCGATATAGTGAAGGCTTACATCAAGCAATTGAAGCAAAAGAAGGACTTGATATTCAAAATGAAAGCATGACACTGGCAACAGTAACGTTCCAAAACTATTTCCGTATGTATGAAAAGCTTTCTGGTATGACGGGTACGGCAAAAACAGAAGAAGAAGAGTTTAGAAATATATATAATATGCACGTTGTTGGAATTCCAACGAATAAGCCGATCGTGCGTGATGATCGTGCCGATCTTATATATAAAACGATCGAAGGGAAGTTTCGAGCAGTTGTTGAAGATATTGCTGAACGTCATCAAAAAGGGCAGCCAGTACTTGTCGGAACAGTGGCTATTGAAACTTCTGAAATAATCTCTAAGTTTTTGAAGAAAAAAGGTATTCCTCATCACATCTTAAATGCGAAAAATCATGGGAAAGAAGCACAGATTATCGAAGAAGCCGGTCAACCTGGTGCGGTAACGATTGCAACGAACATGGCTGGACGTGGTACGGATATTAAACTTGGTGAAGGCGTGAAGGAAGCTGGAGGACTTTCGGTAATTGGTACAGAACGACATGAAAGTCGCCGAATTGACAATCAATTACGTGGTCGTTCTGGTCGTCAAGGAGATCCAGGTGTGACACAATTTTATTTATCTATGGAAGATGAACTCATGCGTCGCTTCGGATCAGACAATATGAAAGCGATGATGGAGCGACTCGGCATGGATGATACACAGCCTATTCAAAGTAAAATGGTTTCAAGAGCCGTTGAATCAGCTCAAAAACGTGTAGAAGGAAATAACTTTGACGCTCGGAAGCAGCTTTTACAATACGATGACGTATTACGTCAGCAACGTGAAATTATATATAAACAGCGATCTGACGTCCTTTCATCAGAAAACCTTCGTGATATCGTTGAAGGTATGATTAAGTCAACGATTGAACGATCTGTTGGATTGCATACACCGAAGGAAGAGCTTCCAGAAGAGTGGAATCTTAAAGGCATCATTGATTATACAAATGCAACAATGCTTGCTGAAGGTGATGTCACACTTGACCAAATTAAAGGTCAGGAGCCTGAAGAAATTAGTGAGCTTATCTATGCAAAAGTAAAAAAACGTTATGATGAAAAAGAACAGCAATTAGAGCCAGAGCAGATGCGTGAGTTTGAGAAAGTTATCGTTCTGCGAGCAGTTGATAGTAAATGGATGGATCATATTGATGCGATGGATCACCTTCGTCAAGGTATTCATCTACGAGCTTATGGCCAGATTGATCCATTGCGTGAGTATCAAATGGAAGGATTTTCAATGTTTGAAAATATGGTGGCTTCCGTTGAAGAGGACGTTGCGAAGTATGTGATGAAGGCGCAAATTAGAAACAACCTTCAACGTCAAGAAGTCGCAAAAGGACAGGCGGTTAATCCAAAGCAAGACGGAGAAAAGCAAAAGCGCAAACCAGTTAAAAAAGCAGTTTCGATAGGCCGAAATGACCCATGTTATTGCGGAAGTGGGAAGAAATTCAAACAGTGCCACGGCAAATAACAAGGGTAAAACCACTGATGCTTTAAAGAGATAAGGTGTATTTTTCTTTACTGTGAACAAAGGTGAGTTGGCAGTGGATGCTTGCTCACCTATTTTCTATGATAATGTGTTTTGATGTATTTATTTTACAGTCAACAGGATATACATGTAAGGTAGGTAAAAATTTTTATTGAGGTGGAAAATAAATGGATTTAGTTGAAATTAAGCAAGAGCTTGACAAAATGGCTACTCGTTTAGCTGATTTTAGGGGGTCTCTTTGACCTCGATACGAAGCAAGCTCGAATAGATGAGTTGGAAGAATTAATGGCAGCACCACCCTTTTGGGATGATCAACAAGCGGCTCAAACAGTCATAAATGAAGCAAATGGCTTAAAGGACTTAGTTAATAAGTTTACAGAGCTAAATGAGACATATGAAAATCTCGAAGTGACTCATGAACTTGTCAAAGAAGAGCCAGATGATGAGTTACAAAAAGAGCTTGAAAATGAATGTAAAGCATTAACGAAGGACTTAAATACATTTGAATTAGAACTGTTATTAAGTGAACCGTATGACAAAAATAATGCGATTTTAGAGTTACATCCAGGTGCGGGCGGTACTGAGTCACAAGATTGGGGTTCAATGCTATTGCGCATGTACACACGATGGGCAGAGAGAAGAGGTTACAAAGTAGAAACCTTGGATTATTTACCTGGAGACGAAGCTGGTATTAAAAGTGTCACACTGTTAATTAAAGGGCATAATGCATACGGTTATTTAAAAGCGGAAAAAGGTGTTCATCGTCTCGTTCGAATCTCACCTTTTGATTCGTCAGGTCGTCGTCATACGTCTTTCGTATCATGTGAAGTGATGCCAGAGTTTAATGAAGACATTGAAATTGACATTCGTACTGAAGATTTGAAAATAGACACGTACCGTGCAAGTGGGGCGGGTGGTCAGCACGTCAATACGACAGATTCGGCAGTAAGGATTACTCATACTCCAACGAACGTTGTTGTTACGTGCCAATCGGAACGTTCACAAATTAAAAATCGTGATAGAGCGATGAAAATGCTAAAAGCAAAACTCTATCAAAAGAAAATTGAAGAACAACAAGAACAGCTTGCTGAAATTCGTGGTGAGCAAAAGGAAATCGGTTGGGGGAGCCAAATTCGTTCTTACGTATTCCATCCGTATTCTCTCGTGAAAGATCATCGTACGAATACTGAAGTTGGTAACGTACAAGGTGTGATGGATGGTGAGCTTGATTCATTCATAGATTCGTACCTTCGTTCAAAACTTAACTAAACAGATGTTGCCCCATTCAATACGAGTGGGGTTTTTGTATATCTTATTATGATGAGAATAGTTTTTTCTGTGCTTACTACTTAGGTAAGTAAATCTTCATATTTGGACAGTAAACCAAAAGGTATGACAAATAAAAGCATACAAATGGACAATCACAAACATGTTCAACAAATAAATAATAGCCTTACACAATATACAGAACATATAACCCAAACACATATCCTGACGAGTGTACGATAAATCGTATATAATCAAATCAATTTGACACAAAAAACTACTATACATAAGTATCAGATTAAATTAATGCCTCGGAATTTCCTGCTCTATCTCTTGTTATTTCCTGTTTGTTAAATAATTTTTCATTTTTTACCACTTATAAGATAGTTCTTCAAACAAAAAATAAGCAATAAGTTCCTTCAATTGTTTACTCCTTTAACACGTTATATGGTTAGCATTTACACTATATTTCCACCATGCTATACTCTCATAGGCAATTAGTAAAATTGTCTACATGACTTTTAGAATTGTGTTTAAAAAGGTGGAGAAAAAAGGATGAAGAAACGAAGCCGTAAGAGTCAAGCATTGGACCCGAAAATAATCGCAACATTAGACATATTTTATATACTGATTGGATCGGCTATTGTTGCTCTTGCTTTTAACTTATTTTTACTACCCAACAACGTTGCCTCTGGTGGGGTAAGTGGGATTAGTACGATTACAAAAGAGATGTTTGGATGGAAGCCTGCTTATGTACAATGGGCATTCAATGTTCCATTATTTATCGCTGGCATAATGTTGCTCGGTCGGAAATTTGGAATGAAAACATTAATTGGTACAGTATTTTTGCCGTTTGTTGTTTATTTATCGGAAAACCTCGAGCCTGCTACTCAAAATCCTCTACTGGGAGCTTTGTTCGGAGGAATGGGTGTCGGACTAGGGTTAGGAATCGTTTTTCGTGGACAAGCATCAACAGGTGGAACAGATTTAGCTGCGCAAATATTTCACAAGTATACAGGTATTTCACTTGGAACATGCGTCGCATTTATTGACGGTTTAATCGTTATTACAGCAGCAATTGTATTTGATATTGAGAGTGGTCTATATGCAATTATCGCATTATTTGTTACGAGTAAAACGATCAATTTCATACAAGTTGGGTTCGGCTATTCAAAAATGGCAATGATAATTACAAGTGAGCAAGAGGAAGTACGCAGTAAAATATTGCATGAACTTGATCGAGGAGTGACAAAGCTTTCAGCTTTTGGAGGCTATACAGATGACGAAAAACCAATTCTCATGTGTGTTGTCAATCAAACAGAGTTCACTAAATTGAAACAATTGGTTAAAAGTATTGATACATCAGCATTTGTCGTTGCTATGGATGCCACTGAGGTCCTTGGAGAGGGTTTTAAAAGGGCTTAAATTGGGTATAATAAAGTTATATTTTACTAATTTCAGACATGAGGGGGAATCGCAAATGAAAAAGAAATTACTTGCATTATTGATGGGTACATCTCTTGTTTTAGCTGCTTGTGGTGGCGGAGATGAAGCTACAGAACCAAAAGAAGAGGCTGAAACTACACCAACTGAAGAAACTGAAACAGAAACAGGAGATACAGGTGCAGTGAATGTTGCTGCAGAAGATGTTTATAAACAAAGCTGTGCTGGTTGTCACGGTGGAAATTTAGAAGGCGGATTTGGTCCACAGCTAGAGGATATTGGCAGTAAGCTTTCACAAGCAGACATTGAAGATATCATTGCGAATGGTCAAGGTTCTATGAGTGGTGGAATCATTACTGGCGATGATGCAGTAAATGTTGCAGCATGGTTAGCTGAGAAAAAATAAGTTATTGATAAAAATTAGCTTTTACATAAAAAGTCATTCCATTAACTAAAATGTACCCTATAGAGTAGACACTTAAAAAAAGTCTCCCTATAGGGTACATTTTTGTATAATGGAGAAACACAACTAGAGAAATACTTCGGATTGGAGAAAACTATGAGTAAAAAGATTTTTTCGGAGAAAGAGATCAAACTTTT
>NZ_JBPXRQ010000021.1:0-95964 GCF_051842895.1 Cytobacillus sp. Hm23 | reverse complement strand
TAACGCAGGACAAAATCTAAGAAACGAAGCAATTCGTCTCTTAACCGTAGGAACTACGGGGATAGCCTAATCAATTAGAAGCCGTTAGGTTTCCGTACTTAGGAATCCCCCACTTCAATAACATGACCGTAAGGTCTGATAAGTGGTGGGTGGTTCAAGGTATTGATCAGTTTATTGGAGAAGTAGAATACTGGAATAAAGGTATTGGTACGCTGCTCGTACGGTCTATGGTCAAGTTCTTATGTGAAATAAAGCAAGCAGATAGAGTAGTAATGGATCCTCAAACGTGGAATGACAGAGCCATTCGCTGTTATGAAAAATGTGGTTTTAACAAGGTGAAAATGTTACCTAAACATGAATTCTTTGAAGGCGAGTATCGAGACTGCTGGCAAATTGAATATAAACATAATTAAGACTAGTAGACTTTTTTCGTTAACTTTGGTGCTATTGTTACTAAAGGCTCTCTTCGTAGACTCTGTTGCTATTATTACCAATTTAGCACCATAAAAAGTGGTTTTATATTAGTCATTGTTGTACAGAAGAAAAGATGCCACGAACGCTAGATGTATAAGTATTTATATCTAAGGCTGAAAAACAACAATCAATGCGAAGACGGCCTATTATCAAAGGTTTTTTCCATGTTTTCAGTGTCGTTATAATGACGGAATTACAACAGCAAATGGTAGTTAAATAAGATTGTCATCGTATAAATGGAAGAGAAGATGTGGCAAAAGCATTTTAATCGAGGAGTAGTTTTTGTAGCATCTGGGAGAAAACGAGTATAACATGTTAGACGAATAATATGGCAATAGAATCTAATAAATGTGATCGCAAACGGAGGAAGGACATGTCTATTACTTATCTAGGTATTTTAGCAGGTATACTAACGAGTTGTGCATTTATTCCACAGGCTATTAAAGTATTGTTAACAAATAGAACACAAGATATATCAATTTTAATGTATAGTTCTTTTACTTTGGGAGTGTTTATTTGGGCAATATATGGATTCATCATAGGAGATTTAGCAATTATATTAACAAACATTGTTACGTTCATTCCAGCAGTACTCATTTTAGTACTTACGGTTAAGAATAACTTTAAGAAAACTAGTAACTAATTTTTAATTACAGGATAATGATTTATTAGGTATGAAATCGATTTTTTTCACATGATAAAGCTAATTAAGAAAATATCTTAATTTCACGAATCTTTACTACTCATATAAAATCTATTTAACTGGTTTATTGATTGCTGTTATTCCACTGCCTGGTTGTATCAATTAGGTATTGTTTTTTATCACGATGATAATCATTCATTTTGCTGAGTAGCAGCAAAGTTTACGCAAAGAGCCAAAAAAAATTAAAGATGGGAGCATCTGTAATGAGTGAAATGAATCCTTTACTGGAAGCTTATAACGAAACAGCTTATCAAATAGGAGGTCATAGCAAAAGAGATATACGAGTTTTAAAGGAATCTTTTAAAGATATTGCCGAAGGGCTTGAGAGTGATATTTATGGTAAAGGTAAAATAATTGAAAATTTCGAAGTGAAAATGGCAATGTATTTAGGGAAAGAATCAGCTGTGTTTTTTCCAAGTGGAACGATGGCACAACAGATCGCATTAAGAATATGGTGTGATCATAAAGGGCTAAAAAAAGTTGGTTATCACCCATTATGTCATTTAGAAATTCATGAAGAGGATGGGTTGAAAGAATTACACCATATTGAACCTGTGTTATTAGCTAATAAAGATAGACTCATTACTTTGGAGGATATTATAAGCATTGATGAGGAAATTGCTTGCGTATTGTTAGAGCTACCTCAACGTGAGATTGGGGGTCAATTACCAGCTTATAAAACACTAGAATCTATTTCTCTATACTGTAGAAATAACGGGATTAAGCTACATTTAGACGGAGCTAGATTATTTGAAATTCTTCCGTACTACGAGAAGACTGCAGCTGAAGTTTGTAGCCTTTTTGATAGTGTTTATGTGTCTCTTTATAAGGGGATTGGTGGGATTGCTGGAGCGATTCTTGCTGGTGATAACAAATTTACTGATGATTCAAAAGTCTGGAAAAGACGTCACGGTGGTGACTTAATTAGCTTATATCCTTATATCATTAGTGCTGATTATTATTTTAATGAGCGGATTCATAAAATGGGAGAGTATTTTGATGCCACAAAGAAGCTTGCTGGAATGATTAATGAATGCGACTTTATCTCAACTAGACCACTCAATCCGGTTTCTAATATGTTCCATGTACATGTTGATGCGCCAAAAGATGTAATTACACCAATACTAGTCTCAATATATGGTGAGACGCAAGTTGGTTTAACGAGCTATATAAAAGAATCACGAAACAATACATGTTATTTCGAGGTAAGCATTGGAGATAGATATAATAATATACCAGAAGAGAAGGTGGAAAAAGCATTTCGGATGCTTGATGAACAAAGTCAGAGCGTTCAAGGTAAGGGTTAGTATTTGTTTAGTTGAGGAAAGACTCACTAGTAATCTACATAGTGCAGGTTATTTAGTTGTGGCTGATGAACTCATTCGGGATGATTATATTTTGTAATTGCCCGAAAAAAGCTAAGATGTAAACGCTTCATTCTACAATCGTTTTAATTATCCAATAAATTGTTAAGACTTATGAGCAAATCAATATATAAAAGTAATAGGTAGGAGGTATATACTAGAAGCATAGATTTCTAGGAGTGAGTGATTAACATGTCTCAGATTATAAATCACCAACGAAAAGCTTCAGAAGTAAATATTATAAAAAGTTTAGCTTTCTTAGCTGTCGTTTTCCAAAGTTCTTTGATCTTTGCTGTAGAGCAAGGGAATATTTCACCTGAAGAGACAGTTATGATTGGTATGTTATTTAACTTCGTAAAGTTTTCTGCACCTGTTTTTATTTTCGTAACTGGATTTCACTTAATATATCATCATAAACAGCAGGTGAAGTATGCATCTTACATTACTCAGAAGTGGTCAGAGTTAATAGTACCATATTTATTTTGGTCGGCTATTTATGTGATTTTCTTCACAAACTTTATTAGTACTTCAACACTTACATTAAGTGAAATGATAAAATTGATATTTACAGGGGCAGCTGCTCCGCATTTATGGTATGTGGTGATGGTGTTTCAATTTCACCTAGTATTTCCACTACTCTTTGTGATATTTCAGTGGCTGGATAAGAAATTCTCATCTGTGAAGCTTATTGCATTTACGGTTGGTTGTTTTGCAGTAAGTTATTTATTGCTTATGTGGTTGTCATCTCGATTTATATTTAATGGTAATTTGTTAACAGACGTGGCGTGGTTAAAGTATACAGACAGAAGTTTGTTATTTTATTCTTTTTACTTCTTCCTAGGTGGATTAGTTGCATTAAAACTGACCGCATGGAGAAAATTTGTTTCAAAATATGTAGCATTAAATACTTTTATTTTTTTAGGTTTATTTATTGTGGTAGGTTATGAATTAGTAGCATTTAATGGTGTTACACAAATTGATTTACAAGCATCAACATATTTAAAGCCATCTATGTTTTTGTATGTCGTTTCTGAAATTATTTTATTATATGGATTGTCCATGATCATTGTTCAAACGAGAACATTTTTATACAAATTGTTAGCATTTATAGGAAAGTTTACGTATGGTTCGTATTTAGCTCATTTGTTTTTCCTTCAACTGGTCGTTATATTTATTGAGAATAATCATATTACAGGACATTATATTTCCTTAAGTATAGCAATTTTCATTATAACAACAGTTTTATCTATAGGGTTTTCTTTTATCTTTAGCCACCTGCCATTTGCAACGTCAATTATCGGACCATTTGAAAAGGCGAATTGGAGTTTGCCTGCATTAATTGGTCAGCTATTACCGAAAGAAAAACCTGTTTATAGTAAAAGCCTTAAAGGGAGAGACTAAGTGGAGAATCCTATTTTTTTACATTAATCCTTTAGTCGGGTTGTATCTAATCAATAAGAAAAAAAGGGGGGCTCGTATAGAGCTACCCCTCACCTTTACATATATCTTACTTCCTAATTTTTTTCTTTACTTTTAAGACTAACAGAATTTCCCTATGTTGAACAATTGGCTATTCACCCCTTCCTTTTATTCCAAATTCCAATGCAAACCATTCTGCAAAACGCTCTCTTTGCTCATAGTTCTTATGCTTAATATCATGTGATATATTTTCAACGTGATGTCCAAGCTCATGGAACAATACATCATTTAAATAAAAAGAATGTATAGATTTTTCATCAAATTGCAGTCGCCATTTTGAATCTTCTGCAATCCAAGTAGCACCATGCCTTTCATAGCTTAAACGAATTGATGGTTTTGGCTTCGTGTTATACGATAAGCATTTTGTCTTTGGGAAGGGAAAAAGAAAAATCGCTTTATAATGATCATGATAAGTGCCAAACCTTAGTTCACTAAAGTGCTGCTGTTTATGAGTGCCCCCACATAGAAATATTCCTCGTAAATCACTTAAGAATTGTGACGGTACAGAGTCAATGACTTTTTTTATATCTTTTTCGTTGATGGGATGGAAAAATTCATTGATTGGATGATACCTTTTAATAAATATTCCTTTTGGGTTATTAAGTGATTTAGTGTTTTCCTTAACAATTTTGTATATTTCAGTACTGTAGGGTGAATAAGGGGTAAGGTTAGTAAATTTTTGTTCACTCCAAGCACCATTTCTTAACCCGTTAGAAAACGCTCGAATTTTACGCATAAAAAATCCCCCACATTATCATAATCATTTATAAGGGTTATCTTGCATTTAGGTTGTTTTCGCATTGATTGTTGCTTTTCGTTCAAAGGTATAGTCACGTATACACCCAGCGTTCGTGGCATCTTTTCTACTTATACAATTATTGAGCTCTCATAAAACTCATCATACTGTCGAATCTTAGTTAAAATAGCAACAAAGTTTACGAAAAGAGCCTTTATTTAAAATGTAATTTTAAGTAATTTAAGGATGTATTTTCTTATTGTTAATGGTAACAGAAATGAAAATTTTTAGCTCTAGTTTTGTTGACAAATATTTATCCTAATGTTAGGATAAAAACATCCTAAAGTTAGGATAATTAATTATAGGATAACTAATACATGATTTAACTCGTTATAAAGAGAAAGCAATAAAGAGTCACATATTCACACAGTTCTTATGTTGATTCTTATTTATTCCAATGATAAAAGGAGATGGAAATCATGTTTCAAGGAGATGATCAAAGTGAACTTGATCTAAGATTGTTTCGCGTTTGGATGAAATCCTTTAATACTGTCTTCAAAAACATTAGCTTAGATATAGACAGTTACGGTATTAGTCATGAACAATTTATGATTCTTGAGCTTCTGTATAGTAAAGGTCCACATCCTGTTCAAAAGATTAGCGAAACTTTTTCTATTCCAAGTGGGAGTATCACGTATGTTGTAGATAAGCTTGAAAAGAAAGACATGGTCAAAAGAGAACCAATTCCTTCAGATAGAAGAGCGTTCAATGTTACGCTAACAGAAAAAGGAAGGGAATTATTTGATACGATATTTCCGAAACACGTTGAAACGATTTCTCAAAATCTATCGTTTGTTACTAACGACGAGAAACAACAGTTAATTCATTTATTAAAGAAAATTGGTTTCGGTGCAAAAGAATTATAAAAAACAAAGGGAGAGTGTAAATATATGAAATGGGTTACTCGTATTATTCAAGGATTACTTGCAGTAGCATTTATTTTATCTGGTGTAATGAAATTTGTAGGTGGGGCAGAACAACTTGAACAGATGGCAGGGGGATTCGGATATGCTGTCGGGTTTATGTACTTTATTGCCGCTTGTGAAATTTTAGGAGGAATTGGACTTATTATTGGATACTGGAAGTCAACAATTGCTTTACTTGCTTCAACAGGATTAGTCATTCTTATGGGAGGGGCTGTATTTTCGCATTTAAATGCAGGCCAAGGTATGGGTGCAGCAATGCCTTCTTTAGTTCTCTTCATTTTAGGATTAGTTGTACTTATCGGTAAGGTGAAAAAATAAATACAATTGAGAACACACGACATTATTAACATGTCGTGTGTTTGTTTAACTAAGGCTACTGTCATTCGAATTTGTGCTATTCTTTTCTCTAATGACTGAAAAACATATAATACATATCGATGACTCAAGTGTAAGTAAAAAATACAACAAAGTTTACGAAAAGAGCTAAGAATAGCAACACGTCTAGTTTAAATAATACTGACGGATTACAAATATTTATTAAAAAATTCGCATATTGCTCTGTACACGATTACCTCATTTTCTTTTTTTGAAAAACCATGTCCCTCGTCTTCTAAAACGAGGTATTCAACTTCACGACCTTTTTCTTTTAAAACAGCGACAATTTTATCAGATTCCTCCTTGACTACTCGTGGGTCGTTTGCTCCTTGAATGACCAACATGGGCTTAGACATATTTTCTATATAAGTGATCGGTGAAAACTCAATTAGCTTTTCTTTATCTTTTTCTGGGTGCCCAACCCACTGGGTCAACATTGGTTTCCAATGCTCTGGTACTGACTCAACGAGGGAGAATAGATCACTTGGTCCACAAATATCGACAACCGCTTTAAAGTATTGTGAATGTCTACCGTGAAGTAATAGGGACATGTAACCACCGTAGCTTCCGCCCATAAGAAATACTTTGTCACGGTCAGCGAGCCCATTTTTAAATAAAAATTCTAGACCTTCAATGTTATCAAGTCTTGGTCCATGTCCCCAGTCACCTTCAACCATTTTTGTAAATGCTAATCCATATCCGGTAGAACCACGGAAGTTCGGTGCGAAAATACTATACCCTTCATTTAAAAGGTACTGAAAAACGTCGTTAAATACTTTGCGCTCAGCATGCTGAGGACCCCCATGTGGCCATAATATAACGTGACCGTTACTAGTTACAGAGTTTGCTTTAAAGTAAAGCGCTTCTATGTCGAGACCATCAAATGATTGATAAGATATGACAGCTGGATCAATAAGCTCATCTTCATGTACACCCATAACACGGTTATTCGTAAGCTGTTCCCAACGATGTTTGTTAGCATGTTTTCTAAAAATATTTGAAGGTTTTGTAGCAGATGTACCAACGAGGTATACACTTCCTTGGGCAGTCACTTCTAGCTTATCGATATTTCCAATTGGACATTCAAGTTCTGTCAATTTTGCTGTAATAATATCATAAGAGTATAGCTGATCCTCTACACCTCTCTCACTAACAAAATATAAAAGGTGATGTTTTTCATCAAACTTAATCATTTTAAAGCCCTCACTTGGAAGTGAAACGACTTTACTAAATTCTTTTTCAGCTAAGTCATATTTTGCAATATATGAAAAATCTGCTCCATAATTAGTAATGAAATAGATGTCTGAATCTGAGGCATAAACACCATTAGTAACTGTGTGCTGCTCATCTGATTCTGGTGTTAGGGGAATCACTTCATTATCTACTTTTACATAAGCTAGCACATGAGTAGTAGATAAATATTTTAGAAAAAGAAAACTACTTTCACTTGGGCTAATATCATATAAATATGTAGCACCACCGTCCCCTTCTATGATTATATCTTCTTCCTTTGTGTCTATGTGATAGCAATAGCTTTTCAGAAAGGTTGGATCCTCCTTATTAGAAGTATAATATAAGCGCTTTCCATCATCTGATAAGATAGGCACTGCATGCTTGAACCCTTCAGCAACTCTAATAGGCTGTAGCTGTCCCCCTTCTGGTGGTATCATATATAGCTGTGAATTTTCATCACCATCACGGTCAAAAGCTGTAATGATAAATCTCCCTGCCTTGTCGTAGCAAAGCCCTTGACAACTCTGATCATTAAATGTGAGTGGATACGGAAATTGATTTGGTAAATCCATTCCCCATAAATTATAGTTCCCACTAATATTCGTACTGAAAACAAGCTGTCTTTCATCATTACTTACGACAAAATCTTGAATTGTGTAGGCACGTAAAAATTGCTCAACATCCGGTTTTTTTTGCATTTCCACTTAAATTCCCCCTTAGTTGAATGAGAAGTAGTTCAAAAAATACGAAAAAATGCTGTTCTATGATAATCAAAGTGTGTTTTATAGTTGATTGTTGCTTTATCATAGGCTGTTTTCGTATTGACTGTTTAAGCTATAAACACGTATTCAATTAGCTATCGTCGCGCCTAGGCGTTTCCATAAACGATACAAGTTATATAGGTCTTAACTTGTTGTTTATTTGCATAACAATAAAGCATAAATAGTATCAAATCTATGAAAAGAGTTTAAACAAAATAGCAAGAAATACATGGTTCCCAAGGAATTTGATATTTTTCTTTATTGAATACGCACTAATATTCTATTACCGATAAATGATAAGTATTCTATGCTGTAAGTTGGATTTTCTTTACGTCTCATGTCGGAGAGATTGCAATTTTAGTAGGGGGATTTCCCTAAAAAAATAATAAATTAGAAAATTTTTGTAAATACCTCTTGTATATCGACATTAATGTCGATATAATAATAAAAAACGACATCGATGTCTATTATAGGGAAACAGGGGGGAAATTTTAAATGAAAAGTTTAATGAAGAATAAAGGTTATTTAACATTAATGGTCGCTCAGGCTATATCAAGTATTGGGGATTGGTTAAGTATTGTTGCTATCATAACTCTCGTTGGTTTGAAGTGGAATGCAACACCGATGGAAGTATCACTCATCTTTTTGTGTTTGGCTGTTCCGATGGCGTTGTTAGGTCCAGTAGCAGGTGTTGTGGCAGACAGGCTTAATAGAAAGACGTTAATGATAGTATCCGACGTTGTACGTGCAGGACTCATCCTTATATTGACGATTGCTGATGCTATATGGATGGTATATATTTGTTTGTTCATAATTGGTGTGTTTTCGGCGGTGTTTGTACCTGCGAAAAACGGTAAGTTAAAAGAACTAGTACCTCAAGATGATATGAAGGGTGCGATGTCAATTACATCTATGATTGATTCGACTACGAAGGTAATTGGGCCATTATTAAGTGGGTTATTAGTTGCAGCAGTTGGTGCAAAATTAGTATTTTATATCGATTCAGCAACTTTCATCGTGTCAGCTCTAATCATTTTGTTTTTACCAAATGCGGTAAATTCGTTACAAGATGAAAATAATGAGGAAGAACATGTTAAATCTTCATTTAAAGATGATTTTGTTTTGGGGATGTCGTTTATTAAATCTAATAGATTTATGCTTGTAGGAATGTTCTTTTTAGGATTTAGTCTATTGATACTGCAGTTATCTGATTCTCAAATTATTGTGTTAATTAGAGAGTTAACGACAGCATCTCCTGATTTGTTTGGGTATATAGTTGCAGCAGCTGGAATAGGGACGTTTTTTTCCGGATTACTATTAGCGAAAAAAACTGAATATAATGCTTTTCCGTTAATGCTGATAGGTGTTTGTGGAATCGGTCTTAGTTTTGGTATGATGTCCGTATTAACTTATGTTGATTTAGACTATTCGATTATATGGGGTATTGTACTTGGATTTTTTGCAGGGTTTGCAGCAGGTGTTGTTTTTGTACCATTTTATGCAACTGCACAGGTTGAAACACCTGGTCATATGACAGGAAGGGTGTTTGGGGTAATTAATAGTGTTACAACAACAGCAACGATTATTGGGCCGCTACTAGGTGGATGGCTTGCAACGTCAATAGGAGTCATTCCAACGTTTATGATTACTGGGTCACTCTTAATTATCGTATCTTTCATAGGGTTTTTCGCAAAAAACAGCATAGAGAGGGGGAAGGATAATGTGCCCGAAAGTAAGCCAGGAGCATCTACAGAAGCGACGAGCAAAAATTATTAAGGCAGCAGTACAAGTGTTTATAAAACATGGGTACGAAAGAGCTACGGTGAAGCACGTGATGGAGGAAGCTGATGTAAGTAGGGGGGGATTGTATCAATATTTCTCAAATAAAGAAGATTTATATGAAACAATTTTAAAGGAAGCCTTAGCCAAAGGAGTTTCAGAAAACAAAGAACTGTTGGAAGGTAGCGTAGATTCATACTGGGAGTTACTATTAATGAGCATGCTTGGTAAAGGAATGGAACCTAGTGATGAAGTGGATGAGTTTGCTCCAAGTACTTTAGAGTTCTTTATCACAGGTAGAAATGATGAGCGTCGAATAAAATATGGCAGAGATCGGTATTATAATGTTTTTGAAATATATGACTCTGTCATTAAAGCAGGACAAGATAGTGGAGAATTTAGTAATAAGTATAAAAGTGAAATTATCGCAAGGTCGATTGTCGCTTTTAATGATGGATTAGCACTCCATTCGATTTTACCTAAGGAAGATATTAAGAAAAAGGAACAGTCTATTATGTTTATTGAATATTTAAAAATGGCATTGGGAGTTGGTAAGCCTAAGTAAGGTTTTATTATCATGCCATTCCTTCAATGAACTGTTTATTTCGAAGGTAAATGTTCTGAAAGCAAAGAGAACAAAGAGGAGCAATTTCTTACAAATAGTGAATATAAATAGTGGATAGAGTTGATTATTATTGATATCTAAGGTCTATGACATAAGAGCCTAATTTTACAATTAGGCTCTAGTATTTATTTAAGGCTGTTATCGCATAGATTGTTGTTAATCGTACTAAAAATAAACAACTAGATTTCGTGGCAACTTTACTTCTATAAAACAGTGCCTTTTGTGTAAAACGACATCTTTATCTCAAAGTTTTCGAACGATAGCAATAAAGTTTCCGAAAAAAGAGCCTTTTTAAACAAACGTTTGTTTAATTTGTCATTTCAGCTTGCTAAATATGGTTCGTATACACTTGTACTAATTAATATTCCTAGCATTCTGTCTTCACAACATGCTCTTTTTGTAAACTTTATTGTTTTGTAACTAATAATAGATAGTAGATAGTGTGCTATCCAAACGCCATCTAACGTAGCATAAATACCATGTACATTAGATGTTTACTCGTTAATATTTCCAGGATGAAGTATAACAATTTAAGAGCAAACGGCAACAATACGTAATAGGATAAAGCACGATGTAGCTGACCTAGGTTAACAAGTAGAAAAAGAACTATGGTAACTTATATAGAATAATAGAATAGTAGATAAGAGAGGATTTATACATGATAACAATAGGGCTTATAAGGCATGGAGTTACTGAATGGAATGATTTACACAAAGCTCAAGGTATATCAGATATCCCTTTAAATGAAGAAGGTAGGAAACAAGCTTTAGCTGTGGCGAATCGATTATTTAAGGAAGAAAATTGGGACGTGCTTATCACGAGTGACCTACAAAGAGCTATAGAAACGGGACAAATTATTAGCGAGAAATTAAAATTACCTATTGCTTTTGTCGACAAAAGAATACGTGAAATAAACTGTGGCGAAATTGAAGGTACGACTGAAGAAGAAAGAGTAGAAAGATGGGGTAGTAAATGGTTTGAGATGGACCTTGGCATGGAAACATTTGATGATGTTGCAAAGAGAGGTGCCGAGTTTATAGAAGAAATAGTACAAATGTATCAACATAAAAGAGTGCTATTAATAAGCCATGGTGCTTTAATCGGTCTCACTTTGAAGCACTTACTTCCTGAAGAATTTCAGAAGGTATATTTACATAATACGTCAGTTACCATATTAAGTAATATAGAAGGTAAGTGGGATTGTAACCTTTATAATTGTACGAAGCATCTGAGCTAGTTTAACCTTTTTTCAACCTTTTGGAGTAGAGCTTCTAAAACTAATTATTGATAAAAAATATATACCTTTCTCCGACGTTAACGACGTCGTTTTTTTTTATGATTTAAGTAACACTAGATAAAGGAGAGAGGGACAAATGAAGAATAAAGTTGTGATGATAACTGGAGCGTCAAAAGGCTTAGGTAAAGCATTAGCGATAGCTTTTGCAAAGGAAGGTGCAAATTTAGCCATTTGTGCAAGAGGTATGATAGCCTTACAGGAAGTGGAGCAAGAGTTACGTTCATATGGTGTAAAGGTGTTAGCAATGAAGGCTGATGCATCTGAGCCTAGAGATGTGGAAAGGTTTGTGGCAATAACAGAAGATACTTTTGGACATATTGATGTGCTAATTAATAACGCTTCAATGCTAGGTCCAAGTCCGATGCCATATTTACTTGATTATCCTGAAGAGGATTTTCAGCAAGTTTTAAAAGTTAATACAGTTGGTCCGTTTCTTGTAACTCGACGCGTCATTAGTAGTATGCTTCAACGAAATAAAGGGTCAATTATTAATGTTACTTCTGAAGCTGGTCATGTTGGTTATGCTGGATGGGGTGCTTATGGTATTTCAAAATTTGCATTAGAAGGATTAACAGAAACGTGGGCAGATGAGGTTGCTGAAACAGGAGTACGAGTAAATATGGTTGATCCGGGAGAGATGGACACTGAAATGCATGATCTTGCTGTTCCAGATTGCGATTATCCTCTTGCAAATCCAAACGATTTAACAGATGTTTTTCTCTATTTAGCTTCTGATAAAGCTAGTAAGGTTAATGGACAAAGGTTAAATGCACAAACATACCTTGAAGACAAGGAGGGTTTATGATGCAGACTGCTTTGAACTTTGAACTACTGGATCAACTCAATGCATCATCACCTCCAGAACGGCGAGGGCTTCGAAGGGATTTTGTGCGAATGATGGTACTGAATCGGACGAATGGAGCAGTAAATCATTCAACATTTTTTAACTTAGACAAATTTTTAGCAGCAGGAGATGTACTCGTTTTAAATAATAGTCGAACAGTCCCTGCCATTTTATATGGTGAGCAACTTCGGGGTCATAATGAAATAAAGAAACGAGTTGAAATACGTTTAGCATATCGACTTACAGATAGTAGCTGGGAAGCATTAGTTGTAAATGATGATGTAATGGTCGGTGATCGCTTGATGATTTCACCTACATTATGCGCTACTGTGAAGGAAGACAGAGAACCTTTCTTTTTACTACAGTTCTCGTTAAAAGGCTCAGAGCTTTATGAACAAATTTATTCGCTAGGTGAGCCCATTCGATACGAATATATAACAGAGCGGTGGGGGTTAGATTATTATCAAACTGTTTATGCAGCACAGCCAGGGTCGGTAGAAATGCCATCTGCAGGGCGTGCATTTAGTTGGGAGCTTTTATTAAAGCTTCAGCGAAAGGGAATTAAACTAGCATTTATTCAGCTTCATACAGGATTAAGTTATTTATTGGATGATAAATATCATCAGCAACCATCTGAAAATAATGAATCATATGATGTACCTCCAGGAACAGTTAAGATAATTAGAGAAGCGAAACGTAATGGTAATAAAGTTATAGCTGTCGGTACGACTGTTGTAAGAGCATTGGAAACTGTTGCAAACGAAGGGGAGATATTATCATCACAAACAGGGTGGACGAATTTATATATAACAAAAAATTATCCTTTACAAATTGTCGATGGCTTAATTACTGGGTTTCATGAACCTGAAGCTAGTCACCTACAATTATTATCAGCATTTATTAATGAGAGTTATTTAATGGAGGCATATCAGCAAGCCATTGAAGAAGGCTATTTATGGCATGAATTCGGTGATATGAATATGATCTTATGAGCTTAATCAAAGGCTTTCACCATATTGCGCTTGAGGTTCAGCATGTCAACAAGTCCATTCAGTTTTATCGAAAACTGGGCTTTGATATTGAAAGGACAATAATTGTTGAAGATGAGCCAATCACTTTTCTAATATTTGATCAGTTCCGCCTTGAATTGTATGAAAATGAACGGGCATCTTCTAGTGACGATATTCATTTTGCGTTTGAAGTTGAAAGCATACACAATGTTATTGCTTGGCTAAATGAGAATGAAATCAAGATTGTAGAAGGTCCATTGGAATTGGATAATGGATGGCAAACGATCTTTGTAAGTGGCTTGGATGGTGAATTAATTGAATTTATACAGTGCGAGTAAAATAATGGGGTAGGTAGTCAGTCTATAAATGGCATACTAGCTTTTCTGCTATGCAAGGAGGATACCCATATTCAGGAGATAGCGTCTTTTAAAAACTAGCTTCTACTTTGTAATTATACGAAGTAGAAGCTTAGAGCTATTATTGATCTGAATTTTGAGGGAGTTTTTCTACTTTGAACTCTTGCTTTTTTTTTGCTCGCTTAATAATGGATTTATTTAGCTTTTTCTTCAAACAATTTGGCGATTTCTACGATTACATTTGTTGCTTTAAGCATATTTTCTACCGAGATAAACTCATATTTACCGTGGAAGTTTTCACCACCTGTAAAGATATTAGGTGTAGGCAGTCCCATGTATGAGAGCTGCGAACCATCCGTACCACCTCGAATTGGTTCTATAATTGGTTTAATTTCAAGCTTTTCCATTGCTTCATGTGCAATGTCAATGATTTCTTTAACGGGTTCAATTTTTTCTCTCATGTTGTAATATTGATCATTCATTTCTAAAACAATATTGTCATTTCCATATTCCGCTTTTAGTTCATCAGTAATCTTTTGAATCATAGCTTTTCTTGCATTGAATTTTTTTCTATCAAAGTCACGGATAATATAGTTTAATACAGTTTGCTCAACGTCTCCTTCAATGGAAATGAGATGGTAAAACCCTTCGTATCCATCTGTGTATTCAGGTGCTTCTTCTTTTGGAAGACGTCGATTAAATTCCATTGCAATTTTAGCGGAATTGACCATTTTTCCTTTGGCAGACCCAGGATGTATATTGTTTCCTTTTACTTTAACTTTGGCTCCTGCTGCATTAAAGCTTTCGTATTGAAGTTCTCCTAGTGGCCCTCCGTCAATCGTATAAGCATATGCAGCATTAAAAGCATCAACATTAAACTTATGAGGTCCTCTACCTATTTCTTCATCAGGTGTAAAAGCTACACGAATTTTTCCATGTTTGATTTCTGGGTGCTTAACTAAATATGCCATTGCGGTCATAATCTCTGCAATACCAGCCTTGTTATCAGCACCTAGTAAAGTCGTGCCATCTGTTGTAATGAGTGTATGTCCTTTATAGTCAGCTAGATAAGGAAAGTCCTTTGGTGAAAGTGTGATATGTAATTTTTCATTTAAAACAATATCGTTTCCGTCATAGTTTTCAACAATTTGTGGCTTTACACCTGTACCTGTAAAGTCAGTTGCAGTATCCACATGTGCTAAAAAGCCAATCGTTGGCACTTCTTTATCAGTATTAGAAGGGAGAGTAGCCATAACATAACCATTTTCATCAATTGAAACTTCCTCCATACCAATTTCCTTAAGTTCATCTACTAACATATTAGCAAGTGTCAGCTGACCAGGAGTTGAAGGGCATGTTTGACTCTCTTCATTGGACTGAGTGTCCACTTTTACGTAAGAAGTAAATCGTTCAATCATTTCATTCTTCAACATTAACTATCATCCCCTTTTCATGTATATTTTCATCTTACCATAATGACGATTCCAAGCACTAATAAGGATTCTTTAGCGGATGTTTTCTTTTAAATGAGAAAACAAGCTGGTATTTATTTATGCTTATTTTGTAGGCTTTGTTGAGATTATAATTAATTTTGGGTTAAAAAATTTATGTTTACAATAACTGCCTGACTTTAGGATGGTTGGTTTTCTATAAAAATACAAGTCGCTAAAAGAACAACTAGACTATATGATAGTTATCCTCGAAAACAGTAGATGACAACATCTATCATTTCTTCTAAATGTAACTATCACACATCACCGGGTATATACAATGGAGGTCAGACACCAAATTTGATTTAATTGTTTATAAGTGTTAGAGTTTTATTATTATTTAGGTGTAAGATGAATATTACGATAAAAAAATTGCTCTCGTTCTTGGGTTTGTTGCGACAACAATCTTGATAAAGGGAGTATCTTTTTTTGGTTATAAATCGTTATAAGTTTTGGGGGAGGGATGAAGTGATGAAAGCTAAAGAGCCTTTATGGACTAAATCGTATATTATGCTTATGTTAGGTAACTTATTTGTTTTCATGTCGTTTCAAATGTTGATTCCAACGTTACCTCCATATATTAAGTCAATAGGTGCGTCAGGATTAGAAATTGGCTTAGTTACAGCGTTGTTTTCAATAGGTGCTGTATTGAGTCGTCCGTTTATTGGGTATATGCTTGAATATAAGGAGAGAAAGTCACTTGTGCTAATAGGTGTCATCTCTTTATTAATAGTTACGTTACTATATCCAGTATCTCAATTAGTTGTCCTTTTTTTGGTTTTTAGATTTTTACACGGGCTTGCTTGGGGATGGTCTACAACGGTTAATGGAACGGTAGCTTCAGATATTGTACCTAGTTCTCGATTAGGTGAAGGGTTAGGATATTTTGGCCTTTCTATTACACTTGGAATGATTATCGCTCCGAGTCTAGGAATTTATTTATTTCAAGTTACATCATTTTCTAACCTAATATATATTTCTGCCATATTAGGGCTTATCTCTATTTGTTTATTATTTCTCATTCGTTACCAAACTCCAGCTTCAGTTAAAGAAACTAAAAAAGAAGACTTAAAGTTTTCTTATATGGGTTCATTAATTGAAAAGTCAAGCTGGTATCCAGCTTTTATAACAATCATCGCAACATTTGGCTACGGTTCTGTTGTGACATTTATCGTCATATTTGGAGAAGAACGTGGTATAGATCAAATTTTTCTATTTTATTTGTTTAATGCGATAATGGCGACTATTTCTCGGCCGATTGCTGGAAAATGGTTTGATAAAAACGGTCCAATGGGAATTGTGTTAAGCTGTCTTACGTTAACCTTTATAGGGTTATGGGTACTATCAATGGCTTACTCTAATTTATTTATTATTATTTCAGGTATCTTATTTGGAATTGGTTTTGGATCATTAATGCCAACATTACAATCGTGGACGTTATCTAAAACACCCCCTAATCGTCGAGGTGTAGCGAATGGAATGCTGTTTTCAGCTATTGACCTTGGAATTGGTTTAGGTGGATTAGTATTTGGAATTTTAGCAACGTTTTTTGAAATAGCTACATTGTTCCAAATATCCAGTATCTTTCTAGTAATAGCTATAATAGCTACATTATTTGAAGGACGAAAAAATAAAATTACTCAGCAACATTCAGTATCATCTTAAGGTAAAAAAGAAACTTCTCAATTATATAGAGAAGTTTCTTTTTGTTAGGCTGTTTTGCATTAATTACTTTACGAAATTAGAGCAAGCATGAATATAAATATTCTTCTTGGCTTCTTCTCTTCTCTAAAGATTATTAAAACCCATACATTTTGTTACTTAAAATAAAATATATGTGAAAAAAGGAGCAAAGTTTAAGAAAATAGCCTTAGCCAATGGTCTGCATTTTAAAATAGATAGTGAAGGGTGTATAATTTAAGTTAAGAATAATTGTCTATTTTTAGTGATTTGAGTCGAATTTTTTATGGGTTGAAAGGACTGATTATCATGTTTTTGGATTGGTTTAGTTCATTAAATCCAACGGTACAAGCGTTATTAGGTGGCATGCTTACATGGGGGTTAACTGCGCTAGGAGCAGCGACAGTTTTCTTTTTTAGAAAAATTGATAAGCATATTTTAAATATGATGTTAGGTTTTGCAGCTGGTGTAATGATTGCTGCATCTTTTTGGTCGCTATTAGCTCCATCGATTGAATTTAGTGAACAGAATGGTCAAATTCCTTGGTTAGCACCAGCCATTGGTTTTTTACTAGGTGGGTTGTTTATACGGTTATTAGACTTTATCGTGCCACATTTGCATTTAGGTGAGAAAAAAGAAAAAGCAGAGGGCCCCGAAACGAAGTTTCAGAAATCTACACTGTTATTTTTAGCTATAATGTTACATAACATCCCTGAAGGTCTTGCGATAGGTGTAGCTTTTGGTGCTGCTTCGTTGGGGATTGGTGAAGCATCTTTAATTGGTGCTATTGGTCTTGCAATAGGAATTGGTATTCAAAATATGCCGGAAGGAGCTGCTCTTTCAGTTCCATTAAGAGGGGAAGGGATGTCTAGGGCACGAGCATTTCATTACGGACAACTCTCAGCAATTGTTGAGCCGATTGCAGCTGTCATTGGTGCAGCAGCTGTTTTACTCGTTCAGCCTATTCTTCCATATGCGTTAGCTTTTGCAGCAGGTGCGATGATTTTTGTTGTCGTTGAAGAACTTATTCCCGAATCTCAATCATCTGGCAGCACAGATTTGGCTACGCTTGGACTGATGGGTGGCTTTGTCGTCATGATGATTTTGGACGTAGCGTTAGGGTAACAGAGATGAGAAGCAGATCCCGCTAGGGTCTGCTGTTTTGTTTTTAAAATTAATTTTAATATGATGTTGATTTTACGTATGTTTTTCATTTAAACTTGAAAAACAAATGATGATACTTACGTGTAAACAGTATGATAAAGTATAAATTTTTAAATAAATTAACGATACAAGATACGATATTTAGCTCTGGCACGTTCCACTCGTCGGTACTTCACCATTTCCAGCGACTGCAGGTGTTAGGCATTACTGGGGAGAGGCAGGATGGCAACATACCACCGTTGTCATCAGAGGACGAGGTCTCGTATTTATGTGGAATTGAAGGTGCTTACGCTTCTTTTATTGGAGAGAATGGAAATGAATAATCAAATAAATGAGACGTATGACATTATGGAAGTATGTCTACTTGCAGGAAAAATAATGTTACAAAGTGGTGCTGAAACTTATCGGGTTGAAGATACGATGACGCGTATCGCAAGAGCTTTTGATGTGAAGGAATCACATAGCTTTGTTACTCCAACTGTCATTATTTTATCAATTGAAGGGATAGATCCGACAAAGACTAAACTAGTTAGAATTTCTGAAAGAACGACAGATTTGCATAAAGTTACTTTAGTTAACAGTATATCAAGGCAGATTAGCAGTGGTGAATTAACAGTTGAGCAGGCATATGAATCATTAAAAGAAATAGAACAGTCTAATGTAGCTTTTCCATTTATTGTGCAAATTTTAGCTGCAGCTTTTACCAGCGGTTGTTTTTTAATTATGTTTGACGGAGAGTGGCGAGATTTCTTACCAGCATTTATTGCTGGTGGGGTGGGCTTGTTTTTTGTGATTAATTTACATAGGCTAGTCCCTATAAAGTTTTTTGCTGAGTTCACATCTTCAGTCATCATTGGTTTGTTGGCTTTATTGTTTGTGCAAATTGAGCTTGGGTATGAACTCGATAAAATTATTATAGGTTCAGTTATGCCATTAGTTCCTGGTTTGCTCTTAACGAATGCTGTAAGAGATTTAATGGCTGGTCACCTCATGTCAGGCTTAGCAAAAAGTGCAGAAGCCTTTTTAACTGCATTTGCAATTGGTTCGGGGATAGCAGTAGTGTTTATGATCTTTTAGAAAGGGGCTGTAAGAATGATTATAGAACAACTTGTAACAAGTTTTGTTGCAGCAGCAGCCTTTGGTATCATTTTTAATGTTCCTAGAAAATCGTTGATTAAGTGTGGCTTTGTTGGGATGTTAGGATGGATCATTTATGTCATGTTAACGTTAAATGATATCGACTCAGTATTTTCAACAGTTGTAGCATCGTTTGTTGTTGCTGTAATGAGTCAGATTTTTTCCAGAATGTATAAAACACCAATTATTGTTTTTATTGTTTCTGGAATTATCCCTTTAGTACCAGGCGGACTAGCCTATGATGCAATGAGGAATTTTGTTCAAAATGATTATAATACTGCAATAAATTTAGCAGCAAAGGCATTTATGATTTCAGGAGCTATTGCCATTGGCCTTGTGTTTTCGGAAGTAATCAATCAAGTAATTAGAAAATCAAAACTCACATTAAACAGATCAGGCTACTCAAAATAGTAGCTATGTAATAAATATAAAATGTCACTCGAATTGGTTGTTACTTGTAGTTCCAAGATATAAGCAAGTATACACCAAGCATTTGTGGCGTCTACATTTACCATTAATGAGATTCCACATATAACTTTCATGATTTAAAATAGCAACAGAATTTTAAAAAAGAGACAAAAAAACAGACACGTTGGTTCTGTTTTTTTTTGTATATGAATATATCATTAGGAAGTATGTTTCTTATTCATGCAGTACTAGCGAATCTGTAATTGGCTAAAAAGAGAAAACGTCGAAGCTTTGAAAGTAAAAATGCTATCTTGGTAATACAGCTTCATTGAACAAGGATAAATACCACGTATTATCAATCAGTGTTTTTATAATTTCATAAGAGAATGCTGATTGACAAGGGTTGATAGTATACACGACCATATCTAAATGATATGATAATAAGCAAATATATCCAGTATTGGGGTGGTGAATATAGTGGAAAGTACAATGATTCCGTTGCGTAAATTAGGTAAATCGGACCTGGAGATTTCAGCTCTGGGACTTGGTACGTGGCAATTTAGTAAAGGTAATGGCATGGTAGGACGTTTTTGGCCAGTGTTAGAAAAAGAAGAGATTCAAGAGATCGTAACAATTAGTTTAGAGGGCGGTATTAATTGGTTTGACACAGCAGAGGTGTATGGGAAAGGTAAGTCAGAGGAAGGACTTGCTGATGCATTGAATGGTCTTGGAGACAAGGCGAAAGATGCATTGATTGCTACAAAATGGTGGCCTGCTATGCGTACTGCAAAATCAATTACGAAAACAATTGATGAGAGGCTGAAGGCGTTAAAAGGAAGAAAGATAGATTTATATATGGTTCATCAACCATTTTCTTTTTCTAGTGTTAAAGCTGAAATGGATGAAATGGCTGAGTTGCTGAAAAGTGGGAAAATCCGTCATGCGGGTGTAAGTAATTTTAATGAAGAGAAAATGAGGGAAGCACATAAAGTATTGAATCAACATGGTTTTCCACTCGTTTCTAATCAAGTGAAATATAGCTTATTAGACAGGAGAATTGAGAAGAACGGTATATTGGATGCTGCTAAGGAAATAGGTATCACACTTATTGCGTATTCTCCGTTAGAGCAAGGGCTACTCACAGGGAAATTTCATAAAAATCCAGATTTAATTAAAAATATGTCGGGGCCACGCAAACACTTTTCTTCTTTCAAAACATCTACACTTGAAAGAACAAAACCACTGATTGATTTGCTTGATAAGTTAGCTGATGAATACAATGTCTCATCAAGTCAAATTGCTTTAAATTGGCTCATCCACTTTCATGGGGAAACGATCGTTGCCATCCCTGGTGCAACAAAAAAACATCATGCACAAGAAAATATTGGCGCACTAACATTTAAATTGTCACAAAACCATCTTGATGAATTAGATATGGTGTCTAGAGATGTTTCTGTGAAATGATTGCATACATATAAAAAGTAGCCACAATAGAATTCAACGAGTTGAAATCAAGGTTCAACCTCGTTGAATTCTATAAAGCTTTGCCTTAGCTTCTTTGGATTATTAAATAGATTTCTAATGTGCTGAAGTATGAATGACTTCTAATAGCTAAATGTTTAGCTACTCTATAAATGAAATACACTTCCTTATCCCTTCAATCTATTAAACTACCCGTTTATAATAAACTAGTGTTAAGTTATCGTTTATTTTTTTGTGTAAACCTGTCTTCGTATAGCCCATTTTTTCATATAAGTAACAATTTCGTTTTTCCTCTAGGATCGTTGATAATTCCCAGCTCTTTGCTTGAGGGTACATTTGCTCAATCAATTGTATTGTTTTTTGAGCAAGCCCATTTCCCTGATAAGTTGGGAGAATAAACATAGGACTTATCCAAAATCGTGTTTCTTCTTTCCAACCTATACATATCGCACCAATTAGTATTTGATTGACGTTGATTTTATAAAATCTACTGTTATGATCGGTAATTCTTGTAATTACTCGATCAATTTTTTCGTTTGCAGGGTTTGTTTCATAATCTTTATACTTCTGTAATAATGGTGTAAATGCAGCTATTTGTATATCAAAAATAGCTTGTGCATCAGCTTTTGTTGCTATATCTAGTTTGGGTTCCATCATCTTCACTCCAGTATATTGACGATTAGTTTTACAATTCTAAGAGAAGCTAATGTTAGTGTGTTTATTTATTGTTTGGCTATTTATTTTAACGGCTACACCACATCTACATTGTAGAAGGTTCATTGCCTTGTGCCTATTAATGAAAGGTGACCACTCATTATTTACCAATAGTAACATAAAACAAATGGAACCTTAACAACTCCCTTGTTATCTACATTTTTTCAATACGCATTCCAATCCAAAATAATTTAAAAATTTAGATAGAAAAGGTATGATAGAACTTAAATCGGATTTGTAATGTATGGAGGATTATTTATGCCAAGAGTGCTATCATTTCTTAAACCGTACCGTCTCCCAGTTATCATTGCACTGTTGCTTATGCTTACTGAGTTAATAGTAGAGCTATGGCAGCCGTTGTTGATGGCGAAAATTATTGATGATGGAATTCTACAACAGGATATGGCTGTCGTGTTGAAGTGGGGCGGATTAATGATTGGGTTATCGTTTATTGCTTTTATATCAGGAATTATTAATACGTTCTATGCTGCGCATGTGGGTCAGAGCTTCGGCTATGATGTGAGGCAGGAATTGTTTAAAAAAGTTCAGTCTTTTTCATTTGCTAACTTTAATAAGTTTCCGACATCATCACTCGTTACCCGTACGACGAATGATGTAACACAAGTGCAAAATACAGTGTTTATGAGCTTGCGAATTATGTTACGTGCACCGTTATTAATTATCGGTGGAACGATTATGGCGCTCATTGTGAATGTGAAGCTAGCTCTTATTTTTTTAGCAAGCGTGCCGGTATTGTTCATCTTTCTTCTTTGGGTTATGAGAAGAGGGTGGCACTTATTTCAGTCTGTTCAGAAAAAGCTAGACACTGTAAATAGAGTAATGAGGGAAAATTTAGCTGGTATGAGATTGATTAAAGCGTATGTAAGAAAAGATTACGAGTCAGATCGATTCTCAAGTGCCAGCGCTGAGTTAAGAGGCGAGACAGCATCAGTGTTTAGGTTACTAGAAATAACTGTGCCCATCTTACTTTTAGTTATGAATATTAGTGTAATTGCTGTTCTTTGGTATGGGAATACAGGTGTAATTGCAGGAGATGTAGCGGTCGGAGAAGTTGTTGCAATTGTTAACTATGCGACTCGAATTACAGCTGCTCTATCGGTATTCTCGTTTATCATTATGGCTTTCTCACGTGCCAGTGCATCTGCTGAACGTATAACAGAAGTGCTTCAAACAGATATTGATGTGGTGAATTCATCTGATACGGATTCGTCATTGCAAATAAGAGCAGGAAAAGTAGCTTTTAGCAATGTTTCATTTCAATATCCAGAAAAGCAAGAACCGGTTATACAGAATATATCCTTTGAAGTAAACCCTGGAGAAACAGTAGCCATTTTAGGGGCAACTGGCTCAGGTAAAACATCTATTGTTCAGCTTATTCCCCGTCTTTACGATGTGAGTAAGGGCAGTATTTTTATAGATGATCACGATATAAAAACGATGAGGCTTGAACATCTCCGCAGAAGCATAGGGTTCGTTCCTCAAGAAGTGTTATTATTTACAGGTTCAATTAAAGAGAATATACGCTGGGGGAAAGAAGATGCTTCTATGGAAGAAATCATTGAAGCAGCTAAACACGCTCAAATTCATGAAATGATATGGGAGCTTCCGAATAAGTATGAAACAGAACTAGGTCAAAAAGGAATAAATTTATCAGGTGGCCAAAAGCAGCGGATTTCCATTGCAAGGGCGCTTGTAAGGAGACCTAAAATTTTGTTATTAGACGATAGTACGAGTGCGCTGGATGTACATACTGAGTCAAAATTATTAAGAGCGTTAAAAACGTATGCTTGCACTACATTTGTTATTACTCAAAAAATTAGTACTGCTAAACAAGCAGATAAGATCTTACTAATAGATGAACAGGGTAATATACAAGAGGGGGATCATAAGTATTTATTAACTTATTCAGATCTTTATAACAGAATTGTTCATTCACAGCTTGGAAAGGAGGCACTTTATGATGCTCAAGCAACTAACTAAGCCTTTCCAATATAAAAGAATTGTTGAACAAGATGATAAAGTAACTCAAGTTCAATCATCTAAAAAGAAGCCACAACAGTGGTTAACAACATTAAAAAGGATTTGGATGTACTTATCTTATAAAAAGAGCTTGCTCTCGTTAGTATTATTTATGGTTGTTGTAAGCTCAGGCCTTGCAATTATAGGGCCATTTTTAGTAGGGGTAGCGATTGATGATTACATAAATACGTCAAATACTGAAGGTTTTATAAAGCTATTAATCGGCTTAGCGGTTATATATGTATTACGCTCTTTAGCACTATTATTACAAAACTATTGGATGATTGGTATCGCGCAACAAACAGTTTTTAGGATGAGAAATCAGCTTTTTGAACACCTCCATAAGCTTCCAATCCCATATTTTGATAAACGTCAGCATGGTGAGCTTATGAGTAGGGTAACGAATGACATTGAAAATGTGAGCTCAACGTTAAATAGTTCAGTTATTCAAATTTCATCGAGTATACTTACGTTAATCGGAACTGTTTCAGTTATGTTATGGCTAAGTCCATTGCTTACGTTAATCACGATGACAATTATCCCTTTGTTAATTATTGGGATGAAGTGGATTACAAAGAGAACGAGAAGAGTGTTTAAAGAGCAGCAACGAAATCTAGGTGATTTAAATGGATTCATTGAAGAAATCATATCCGGACAAAGAATCGTTAAGTCTTTTTCTCAAGAAGAACGAGTCATTTCTGAATTTATGGTTAAAAACGAGAGATTAAAAGGGACAGCGTTTTGGTCCCAAACTTATTCAGGTTTTATTCCTAAAGTAATGAATGTCCTAAACAATCTAAGCTTCGCCTTGATCGCAGGAATCGGTGGTTTATTTGCACTAAATGGTATGATTTCTATCGGCACAATTGTTATTTTTACGGAATATTCAAGACAATTCACTCGTCCCTTAAATGACTTAGCAAACCAATTTAACACACTATTATCAGCTGTTGCGGGTGCAGAGCGAGTGTTTGAGGTATTAGACGAAGATGAAGAAGAAGTCAAAGGGACAAATTTGACCCATCTACAGTCTATTCAAGGTAAAGTGGATTTTTGCAATGTTTCTTTTTCGTATGAGGAAGCTGAAAACACGATAACTGATGTCAGCTTTGCTGTCACTCCTGGTGAAACAGTTGCCCTTGTAGGTCCTACAGGTGCTGGGAAATCAACAATTATTAATTTACTATCGAGATTTTATGATGTGGATAAGGGCAAGGTTTTAATTGACGATCGTGATGTAACGACTGTAAATAGAGCGAGCTTGCGACGTAATATGGGCTTTGTATTACAGGATCCATTTTTATTTGAAGGAACAATAAGAGAAAATATTCGTTATGGAAGGCTAACTGCAACTGATGAAGAAGTTGAACAGGCTGCAGTTTTGGCAAATGCTCAATCGTTTATTCAACGATTACCACAACAATATGAGACAGTATTAACACAGGACGGTTCTGGAATTAGTCAAGGGCAAAAACAGTTATTATCTATTGCCCGAGCGATTCTAGCAGATCCATCTATCCTAATTTTAGATGAAGCGACAAGTAGCATCGATACGATTACAGAAATTAAAATACAAGAAGCACTCCAACGATTAATGAACGGTAGAACAAGCTTTATTATTGCTCATCGACTGAATACTATTCGTGAGGCTGATCAAATTTTAGTATTAAATAATGGTCGTATCCTAGAAAAAGGGACACATGAATCACTATTAGAGAAAAAAGGATTTTATGATAAAATGGCAGGAATTTCTGTTAATTTGTCGAATGCAACAATGGGGGATTAATATATACATTTTCATGCGTTAAACAGGGATAATAATAGAAGGTGGCTCTTGGTTACAAAGACACAAATCCAACTACAGCAAAAAGGGTTTGGGGAACTGTTACTAGAGTCACTTTTTAATTAAGGAGAATCCTCAATTATATTATCTTCAACAATCGCCTTACCATGAGATTAATAGCAAACTTCCTCTTAGAGGAAAGGGAGTTATTTATAGAGGGTAAGGCTATATTCACATAATAATAATTATAAGAATAATACGTATGAATTTGTGTTTGCGATATCTTCAGCTAAGTGACAAAACCGCCGTTTTTCAGTTATTTTTGTTTAAATACTAATGATATTATCGTATATAAAATTCATTTGGAAAATTATATAAGAAAATGAAACTCTTTGACTGATTGGCACGTATATGAGATGTATTATAAATATACTGTTGGAGGTTGGTTCAATGAATGATTCGATGCTATTCATAATTATTATGGCTACATTATTACTTATAATCAATGTTGTAATGATTCCAATTCAGTATGCTTATTTCAAAAAGATAGAGGGGGAAAAGAAGGAGAAAAAACTTTCTCAAGGAGAATTTTTTGATGAAATGGAATTCCAAGAGCAATTACTCCATTTCAATGCACATTCTAGCATATTTATTTTCCCAGCAAACTTCATTGCATATTCAATCTATAAGAAAAGAGTTCGTAGACAGCTTGTATAGGTAATTTAAACAAACGTTTGATTAAACTGAAACGATTGGATCACATAACACCAAACACGAATTAATGAGCCTACATCATTATAATTAGTGTTTGGTGTATGTGGTCTTTTTTAATAGAAATTGCTCAAGCCTTGTTCAGTCCTGTATTTATTAATCTCTTAGATCGCTTTTTTATTGAAATATGTTAAACCGCTAACGAAAAAGGCAAGAAAGCTACCTAATATAACGAATAACAACGTTACTAAGGAGAAGTTTAATACGCCAAATGTAGTATCACCACTCGGTAACATTGCTAAAATGGGTTGTGCCCAAGGGTAATAAGGTCCGTATTTTGATTGAATGATTAAGATATTTGGCATTGTGAAAATGACATTTATTGCTAATGGAGCAGCAAAGCTGGCCCATGCAATAGATACAAAAATTTGTAAAGCAGCTAGGGGGAATGTTGCGATCCAACCTCCAAGTACCCCACGAAGCAACATGTCCCAAGGAATCGCTTGATCAAAACCTCTTATTTGACCGACAGCAAGTATAGCTATTAAAAATAACAGCTGTGTAACGAGCAGTATAATCATTACTAATAGAAACTTTGACATATATACGTTTGTCCGAGAAACGGGCAAGGCTAAAAGTTGTTTCCAACTACCTCCAACATGCTCATAACGACAAACGAACGCTGCAAATATGCCAGTTAATAACGGTAGAAATAACAATGCATGAACGATCGTCATCATACTAAGTGTATAGAACCAGTCTGCGCCTGGAATTTCTATCGGTGTTAATAAGCCTGTAATAAAGGCAAGTGCAGGACTTACAAAAATAAGTAACCAAATCGGTGATTTTCTAAGCTTTAACCATTCAGAGCGTAGAATATTATTAAATGCTTTCACTTAATTCACGTCCCTTCGCCCAAAATCAATAAGGCTAAGCACAAAAATAACCATACCTATTAATATACCTGCTAAAACAGTGTATTCTACCTTACTCCAATCATTGATAAGCATTGGCCATTTCCAAAAAACCCAGTCAGGCAGCACGATAGAATACATCGATAGTACGCCACCTAAAATACCGATAGTTAAAGGTATTGCTTGATTTTTGAATACAATTGATAACCAAATCTGCAAAGTTAAAATCGGCAGTGCTGCGAACAATGGATAAAAGGATACTTTTAAGAGTTTTATATAAGGTATACTCATTCCAAATTTTAATATAAAACCAAGAATGATTGAACCTATGCCTAATAGTAAACAAGACATGAATAAGAGCATGGCTGATAAATAAAATTTTGAAGTAAAAACGGTAATTCGTGAAACAGGTAAAGCTAAAAGCTGCTTCCATGAATTAACTTGGTGCTCTATATTAGCTATCATCGACGTAATAATAGCAATTCCTAGCACTAATGTAGGCGTAGCTAATTGTTGGATATTTTCTAGGAACCCTCCCCATAAATCAGCGGCATAATAATTTGTAAGATAGTCATAGCGTACCCCAAAGTTTACCGCTTGTAAGGCTATAACACCAAACGGACCTAAAAAGATGAGAAACCATATCATTTTTTTTCGTACTTTTAATAGGTCTGAAGATAATACTTTTGCGATCATAGGCTACCGGCCTCCCCAACGAGTTCGAGGAAGATATCTTCTAATGATTTTTTTATTTCCTCTACACGATAAATTGACACATTTTCATGTACGAGCGTTTTAATGATATGTGCAATTTGAAAATCCGTTATGTTGTCAAATAATAGTGCTGACTCATTTTGTTCAACTGTATATCCATTTGCTAGCATCGTGCGGTAAGCTATATTAGCGTCACTAACTGCAACGTGCATTTTACTCTTTGCCTGTTGTCTTAATGTTTCAATAGAATTTTGAAAAATTATTGATCCTTTTGAAATGACACCAACTTGTGTTGCCATTTGGTCAATTTCACTAAGTAGGTGGCTAGATACGAGAACGGTGATACCATGTTCTTTCGGCATATTTTTGATTAACTCGCGAATTTCTAAAATACCTGACGGATCAAGACCGTTAGTAGGTTCATCCAAAATAAGTAATTCGGGATTCCCTAATAATGCAGTTGCAATCCCTAATCGTTGCTTCATTCCAAGAGAATAGCCTTTCACAGCTCTTTTTGCATCCTTTGTTAAACGTACAATTGAAAGGACTTCGTCAATTCTCTTTTTTGGTACGTCAAGAATTCTTCGCACAGCTTCCAAATTTTCATAGCCAGTTAAATGGCCATAGTAAGATGGAGAATCAACAAGAGAGCCGGTCTTTCTAAGGACTGAAAGCTTATCTTGTTTTAGATGTCGTCCGAATAGAAAAATTGACCCTGAAGAAGGCTTCATCAATCCTAAGAGCATTCGGATGGTAGTTGTTTTTCCTGCGCCATTTGGCCCTAAAAATCCATAAATTTCTCCAGGTTTTATTTCTAATTTTACTCGATCAACTGCGATTCTTCCTTTGAAGCGTTTCGTTAAATTTGTCGTTTGAATAATATATTCACTCATTATGATCACCTCGTCTTTCATCCTACACACCGTAGGTTAAAACGAGAGGAACTGTTAGTTTAAATTTTGTTTAAAATGTACCAACCGAGGAAAAAGTGTCAGTTGTTTTCTACAGCTTGATCCTGACAAACATCAAATTATTAATATTGTCTCTTTCAGTATTTAAACCTGAAATTGATTCATGAAACGGCGGTCAATCCAATTCTTTACATACCATGTCCACTTCCCTGAGATAGCAAACGTACCATAAGTTAACAGTGCATGATGATTGCCTATAGATATTAATGCTAAATAATTTTTTTGAGGTTGATATTCAAGTAAATCCTTCTTCTGTACAATACGAATAAGGTTCTTCCATAATAGTGGACCTTGTCTAACAGCGGTTACACCATTTTTAGGTATATTTAAGTTTGAATCGATACAAATACAGTCACCTGCTCCAAATATATGAGGATACAAAGTGTTCTGTAATGTCCTTTTTACGAGCATGAAACCGTGTGAATCTGTCGGTAAGGATGAATTTCTAAATAATGGGGAAGCTTGAGGTCCCCCTAAATATATTAAATGAGAGTAACTAAGTCTATTTCCTTTTTGTGTAATTAAGTTCTCCTTTGTTACTGTGGATACAGTTTCATTACTAACTACATTTAATCCGGAGTTAAATGCCAATTCTGTTATGATCTTTGTTGACCTTCCTCCAGCAGAATGGAGTAAGGGAGACGAATGAACTAACGTGACTTCACTGTCATTAGGAGTATATTTTTTTTTCCATGCTAACAATGATAGAGCTATTTCAATACCAGATGCCCCACCTCCGACAATAACTGGATGCTTACTATAGCGTAGATCATTTATATGTTTCGGGAAAAGATGATTCGGCTTAACTGCAATACTATTGTTTCCTAAATTTGTGATGTTTGGATCAATATTTAAGGAGCCGATATCAAAGGAAACGTAATCAAAAGAGATCGTTTTCCCACTTGATGAGTAAAGAGTATTGTTAATAGGATCAATGGAGCTTATTGTTTCTTCTATAAATTGAATACCCACCGATTTTGATAATTGTAATAAATCAATTCTTATGTCTGACTCTTCATATAGTCCTTCTACAAAACCAGAAAACATACCTGAGTAATACTGAAATTTTGAGCTAGAAACTAGAATCCATTCAATATCAAGTTGTTTTGTTGTCTTTAGGTTATTCACACAGTGGAGATGACTATGACCTCCACCAACGAGTACAATCCTTTTCATATTTAAGTCAGCCCTTTTAGTAGTTTGTTCTTATCATACTCTTATGGACGAGGAAGGAAAAAGAATATGCTTAATGTAAACATAGTATCAGTTGACTTAAAAAGTCGCAGATAAAACTTAAGAAATTCTTTAAGAATTGCTGATTACAATAAGAAATGTGAAAAAGAAATTGCTGATTAATATTTGTTGTAACTCTGCTGTTACAGGATTAAAGGGTAAAAGATATCTGCTTCATAATATACTAAGGATTTTTTCCTAAACTTTGTTGCTCTTGCTATCAAATTAGTAACATAAAAAGTGGTTTTATATTGTTAGCTATCGTTGTACAGAAGAAAAGAAGCCACGAACGCTAGTTGTGTGGGTGTTTACTTCTTAATACGAAAATAACAGTCATTGCGAAAATAATATAGATTTATCAATTAGAGTTAAAGCTAAGAATCTTCTGGAAAAAAATAGAAAACTAAATAGAGGCTGTTCTCACAATATTTGATAAATACAATGTTGACGAAGAAAGAATACTAATATGGCTTTTATCTTCAATTTTAGATCAGGCGTCATGGCTTAAGGATACCATGAAAAATTAATACAATCTCCTGATTATGGAGGGTATGTCGAAGCTGGAGCAATTTCAGGTAGCGACCTTAATACAATAGGTTGTAAGCTTAATGTAAGTTGTGAACAGTTTTAATACATACCTTACATGTATACTTTCAGTTAGTTTCATTAATTATCCTTAATGATTGAAAAGGGATCTGATAATTTGGGTATGGAATCGACCGAGTTCTGTTTAATTATCATTATCATGAATATGTAATCCACAAAATGGCACTGTTCGGTAATTATACTGAGAGTGTCTTTCTTTTTATTTGGAGCGTTAGTAATCTCAATGATTACTATGACTTTATTTATAAAGTACTACTCCTTTTATAAACGCAAAATTAACATTCATCGTATATTTTGTATTATTCTTCATGACAGATGTCATAACGTGTTAACTATAAAATGCTATATAATTTGTTGGTAAAATAAGGGAATAAGAGGTTATTAGGATGGTGTGACGTTATTTTTAACAGCTGGTACCACAGCGATCATATTCTTTTTATTTGAAATATGTTTTTTTTGTAATGTGCAATCTCAACCTACAAATTGGACCGCATTTATATGTGGAATATTCAATCCATTTGCTGTAATTCTTGCGTCTCTTGAATTAGTATTGGCTAATTCTTTAACTGGTTTATCAAATATTGACTTTTCATAATTGATTGGATTTGCTGGCACTTAGTTAATTATTGCAGCGATAGGTATTCTAATAAACATTAAGAAACTACGTCCAAATATGAAATCTAAGGGAGGTTGATAACACAGCAGGTCATCTATACAAGTTGGACAATACAGTCAAAGAATAGGAGAGGATAAGATGGTATCGCACAAAAAAGGAATAATTACATTGTTTATACTGGTTACAATTATATTGTTAGGGGTTGTTTTAACGAAACTATCTGTTAACAACAGTGGACCCAGTGAACAAAGAGCAATTGAAGGACTTGTACTCCAAAAGCTAACTAATACAAATCCTAGTCGGTATGAATTGTTAATTTCTAAGAAACAGATTTATAAGCCAATTCATGAACTTACTTTTGAAGAAATTGAAGAAAACAATATATATTTTGTTTATATTTAAAAGGAAGAATATGACAAAACCCAAGTTGGAGATGAGGTTATTGTTTGGGTTGATAAAGATGCTACTGTACAAGAATCACTTCCTCCCAAAATTAATGCAAATAAAATAGATATCAAATGATCGTTGTTAAAGAACCATTAACCCTGCTCTTACCAGTGTTTTTTTTTGTATTCTTTTTTTAGTTCAAAACCTGCATTTTATTGTAAAGAAACGAAGTTACAAAGAGTAGCTTAGCAATAATGTATCAAGCCTCTACTACCTTAAGAAAAGATATCTTAGATGAAACATAACAAATCTGTTATAGTGCATAATAGTTGGTTATTTATTTAAATATGGAAAATTCACCCATGTTTTCTTTGTGAGAAACCACCTTGTTTCAATCCTATTTGGGTGGTATTTCATTTGTCTTTAATCTTTTTCGTTTAAAATCAATAATATGCTACTCTAGGGTTTTTTCATTACTAATAGTGATTGTCACTAAATCATTGGGGACTGTGAGCACTTTCAAATGTTATTAGCTGCACAGTAACATTAAATAAAAGTGCCAGTGGGTAGCTTTTCAACTTCGATAATTTTTTTGCACTCATATTGGAGCTTCGCCACTGATTAGAAAACAACCTTATAATGGAGTTACTCTGTAATTAAAACGTTTTTTGGAAAAATCCTTATCTTATAGAGTGTGAAGAGCATATCTTAAGGGTTTTACAAAAGGATGTGAAGAAAGTATGATTAAATACATAATAGTTAATTAATTAACTATTTAGAAGGAGAGTATATAGTAACGAGAAAAGGATTCCTTTTGTACATCCTCTTTAAATCGTCTTAGACAAAAATGTGTATCTCTCTAAATACTCGTACTTGACAAAAGGATGTGAAGAAAACTATGATTAAATACATAATAGTTAACTAATTAACTATTTAGAAGAAGAGTATATAGTAACGAGAAAAGGATTTCTTTTGAACATCCTCTCTACATGGGCTCGTACTTGACAGAAGGATGTGAAGAAAAGTATGATTAAATCGCAAACAGTTAACTAATTAACTATTTGGAAGGAGGGTATATAGTATCGAGAAATGGACTCCTTTTGAAAATCCTCTTCTATCGGTCAATGTGTTTCTGACACTTTATAAAACAGAACATCATTTGGTTCAACAATTGGAAGAACAACTGGGGAAGTTCGAACTGACGTTGGGACGGTGGTGTTTACTTGTAGCCCTAAAGTCTAGCGGGAGACCGATGGTTCCTTCCGAACTAAGTGATGACCTTGCTGTCACAAGGGCGAATATAAGTAATTTATTAAATTCTCTAGAGCAAGCAGGAAGCATCCGTAGGGATTTTGACCCGAACAACAGGAGAAGGATTCTAGTAAGTTTAACACCAGAGGGTCATGAACTCATTTTGAAAGTATGGCCTGTATACGAACAGTCTATTACTCAAAATGTAGGCAATAAACTTACTCTGGAAGAACAGAATCAGTTGAAAAATTTGTTGGAAAAGTTGTTTTAAATAGTATGGAATTCTGTCCTGTTGTAGGGACAGGTTTCTACGATAGTTAATTAATTAACTATTAAATAATTTACTATTATAAATATCTTTTTTTATATTAAATAGTAAAAATATAGCTTGCTTGAACTTACGAAAAAATCAATGATGGATTTGCTCTTACAGGCTAATGACTAAGGTCTGCTTTCTGAGTAAATCTATTATAGAAAATTCCTAAGCGAGTATATAGGGAATGGAAAATACCTCAAATATTAAAAAGACTAAATTGTGAAAACAAAGGAGAAATGGATATGTTAAAAGACAAAGTAGCGATTATCACAGGTGGAGGTGCAGGTATCGGACTCTCAGCAGCTAGGTTGTTATCTGCAAGGGGTGCAAAAGTACTTATCACTGGACGTCGAATTGGTCCATTGCAGAAGGTTGAGTCTAGTGATTCAAATATTAAGGCATTTTTAGCAGACGTCACTGATCCTGATTCAGCAACCAAAACAGTTGCTGCGGCAGTGAACCATTGGGGGCGTCTCGACATCATCGTAAACAATGCAGGTAATGGCATCATGCAACCACTCGCAAATGTTGATGCGAAATCGATTAATGACGTTTTTGCTGCTAATGTAACTGGGCCGACAATGCTTGCAGCAGCAGCCATACCATACCTAGAAGAGACAAAAGGGTCAATAATCAATCTATCTAGCACATTTGGAAGTAAAGCAGCTGCAGGCTTATCTCTTTATGGAGCAAGTAAGGCTGCTGTGGAACATCTTACAAGATGCTGGGCTCTTGAGCTTGCTCCGAAGGGGATTCGCGTTAATGCGGTTGCAAGTGGACCAGTTGAAACGGATTTCCTTCGCGACCGTATGGGTCTTAAAGAAGATCAGATTAATGAAGTAAAGGAGCAGGAGCGTCAGTTAATTCCTCTGGGGCGACGAGGCGAGACAGATGACGTAGCACGGTGGATTGTGAACTTAGCTGATCCAGGTTCGGATTGGCTTACAGGGCAAATCATCGGTGTTGACGGAGGGCTCTCTATAACTTAACCTATTTAGTCCGTCAAATTTAGGTGTTGAGTACTAAGCTGTTCAAGAGCTTGCCAACATTCACTAGAGAGTCACTAAATCACTATATATCATGCTTCAAGATAGAGAAAATATATTTTGGAAGTACAGAGACTAAGGATTCTAGTACTCTATCAATTTTTAAGAGTAGGGTAGAGAAGAAAAGTACTTTTTCTCTACTCTCTATTCTTTCTTATGCAATAGTTTTGCTTTAATAAATACAAAAAAATCTAAGTCTAACCTATATGAAGTTGTTGAAGTATTTTGCAAATAAAAATAACCCAAAATTCAAAAAAGTTAGGAGAGAGAGGCTTGGTGATAGTTGATGATACCTTTTTAAAAGAATTCTTTATCTCAAAATGGGCAATTTCTAATTTGCTACCGGAAGAGATGATCTCTAAAATGACACTTTTTAGGTATGATCAAGGGGAACTAGTAATTGATTCTAGGGATAACATGCAAAATTTACATTTTTTAGTTATGGGGAAAGTTAAAGCCTATACAATTAATCAAGAAGGAAAAGTTTTTCTCTTTAAGTTTTTTAACCCCATTAGTGTCTTTGGAGAATTAGAATATGTAACAAATCAAATTAAACTTCCATCACTTTACCTTGAAACAATGAAGGAATCTTATGTTCTGAAAATCTCATGGTCTGATTTATCTCGGCTAGATCCCAACAATAAGTTAAAGTTAATGAAATATTTAAATGAATTGTTAGCTCACAAGCTTACACTTACAACTGATTTACTATGGTCATTTGTATATACCTCATTAGAAGAAAGATTAGCAAGGTACTTATGGGAGGTAAGTAATAAAGTTGGTTCATTTCAACAGAGTTATACTGTTAAAATCATTGAATTAGCTCAACATCTCGGAACAAGTAACCGACATCTTTTACGTACGATCAAAAAAATGACTGATCAAGGACTAATTATGAAAGAAAAGAATGAGATAAAAATTGTAAATGAAATCAAATTAAAACAAATGGTTGGTAAGAATTTGTTTAAATAGTCGAATTTAACTTTAAGTAGCTGTCGACAATCAAAACTGTGATAAAATTAAATGGTGAAGATTTTCTAAAACATGATGTGGCCTCTAAACCCTGATTTTTCTTAATACGACTACTTTCCTGTGTGTATCTTTGAGTTCACCTAGTGCTTTATAAAGCTGATAGGATTCCTCTTTTAATTGAAGAATGTCTTCTGGCAATGGGGCTTTGTCTTTTTGTAATAGAAGTATTTCTTTGAAGAGAAGACTAGGTTTTCTCCTTCTTAAAAAATCAACTGTTAGATTATGAGCGATACTAAATAGCCATGTTTTTTCACTGGAGTGATGTTTAAATGAGTCATAATATAAGTACGCTTTAATAAAAGTGTCATGGGTTAAATCTTCTTCTTGCTGATAATCCTTAACCATCAAAAAAATAAAACTTAAAATGGGTTTACTGTGCTGGTCATACCAGACTTCAATTTCTTCTTTTCTGTACTCGGACAATTCCCTTCCCTCCTTTTCTTGAATATTCAACTCTTAGACGAAATAGCTAAACAAAAGTTGCGTTTTTTTAAAACTATGTAGTTTTCTAGAGTGCCATCTTCTATTTGTGTTCATAGCCTCTATAAATAAACCTGTGTTCAGATATTACCCTTAACGTTAAGTTATTTATTACGACTACACGCTGGGGTAGTAGGGGCTTCTTTTTTTGGACCCTATTTTTGATTTGAGATTATATGAAAATAAGAGTTCAATGGTTTTATCTGAGTTTTTCATTCTATCATCTGACGCATTTAGTAATAAAATATAACGAGGACGAGTTAAGACCTTACTTCCGTTTTTATGACTTGTTTCACTACGGAATCCAATTTCAATCAAATTTCTTGCTCAAATATTATTCAATTTGATTTTTATCCGATAAAAGTTTAGATTTATAACCACGAAGTATTGTAACATTTTAAAAAAAGAACAATAAAGTCGTCTCCACCAGTGTATGAAGAATATATTGATTCAATGGATGAAGGTATCCATTTAAAAAATTGCGAGACATATTAAATATCCCATTAGGAACAGCTAAATCGGCGTTATACCGTGCTGTAGATAAATAAGATAAGTAAAATTATAAGAGGATGAAATTGGTGAGTAATAATATAAAGCGAGAAATAAAAAAAGTGAAACCTATAAGGATTACACGGTAGAGTTAAGAAAGGTATGAAAAGCGTGAAAAAATCAAAGTCAGAAAGAATTAAAAGAAAAGGAAGAACTTTTATAGTTGCTGCAGCATTAATATCAGTTTTATGTTTTAATTATTTACTTTCTCCAACCGGACAAACGATGTTAGAGTAATTAGTTGGAATAAGAAAATCTGTAGAATTGTCACACTATGCTATAGGTTCTGAGAATCACCTTGAGGTTTTTAAGAGAAAAGACTTTAGTTCTTTAAATGAAATGGAAAACACGTTTAATATTCATATTTCTTCTCCAGAACAATTCTAGTAACAGAAAGTAAGATCAACAAACATAATTCAAATTGTAATAGCTGTACAGCAAAATTAGATAAGCGCTCTCTTTTTTACAAGGAAATAGGAGGGTGGATAGTAATAATGGTGTACTTTTAATTATGTCACTTTTTATTTATGCATTGTACAAATCATAAACAAATTATTTTCAGTAGATTAGCTCGAGTTTCCAGAAATGAAAAGCTCGAACTTCACGTAAATGTCGACCACCACAAAAACGATACAATTTATTCCATTTCTTTTCCATCAATCATATAAACGGTCACTTGTTTTGAATCAAGATTAACCAAAGCGGAATAATTAGCAATGGCTCCATTAGGATCTTTAGTAGAAATAGCACTAATTGAAATATCCTCAGATTTCTCGATATATGGTCCATTTCCTAATGTGTTTGCAAATCCTATCGTATAATCCAAATGCTCATTAATTGTTTTATTCGGAAATAACTCATTAATATACTGTTCAGTTAGTTCAATGGCTTGTTTTTGCTGATCTTGTGAGAGTTCTTGGTGATTGATCGCTTCTTTAACGTCCTCCATTTTGTCTAATGCTCCGCTACAGCCTGTAAAATATGCACTTAAAGAGAATATTAAAACCAATCCTATCATTTGTTTTAACTTCATTATATATCGCCTCCATTTTTCTATATGAATATAACGGTTGGATAAATTAACTCTCTTGTCAATGAAAGACAAATATGAATATCCTCACACCTTTACATGTAAGCTAATCTTTATAAAGCACTGTGAAAATGTTAAAAAATACCACTAAGATTGTGGAATAGCATCATAACGAAGATCGTCATCTTTTTTATCAGTGACCTCCGTTTGATTTTCCATGTCTATATTTTAAAAAGAGAAGTGGATAGTAACCATAGCTATTTCTTAAACAACTCTTACATATTTGTAAGGTTGTGTATGTGAACTATAGTATGGTATAAAGTACCGACATAGGAACAGTTATAATCATTGAAAACTTCGAAAGGGAGATGGAAGTGGCAACAATTTTAATTGTAGAAGATAATGACAAATTGAAATATCTATTATCGGATCACTTAACGAAGTATGGATACAAATGCAAACAGATAAATGATTTTGAAGACGTATTAGCTGTATTTTTAGAGGTCAATCCTGATTTAGTCTTACTTGATATAAATTTACCATATTTTGATGGGTTTTATTGGTGCAGACAAATTAGGAAGCATTCAAGTTGTCCGATTATTTTTATTTCTGCTCGAGAAGGGACAATGGACCAAGTAATGGCGATTGAGAATGGAGGAGACGATTATATAACAAAGCCATTTTCATTTGAAATAGTGACCGCGAAAGTAAAAAGTCTGCTCCGACGAACAATGGGTGAGTATTCATCAAAGCACGAAGAGAGGATTACTAATTTTTGTGGTTTAAAGTATTACCCTGAAAAAATGGTTGTAGAGTTTCAATCTAAAACAGTAGAATTATCTAAAAAAGAAGCATTGTTAATTGAGCTCTTGCTTGAACGGGCTGACAAGGTAACTAGTCGGGATAGATTGATGGAACAGATGTGGGATACAGATACATTTGTCGATGAAAATACGTTAAATGTATACATCACTAGAATAAGAAAACGACTAGGTGAATTAGGGATACATGGAGCTATTGAGACAATTCGTGGTGCTGGCTATCGTATGAAAAAGACGTGGGATGTAGAAACATGAAGATATTTTTCCGTAGCCATTTAGCTCTTTTACTAATAGTTATCATTCAAGGAGGTTTTACTTGGCTGTATTTCTGGCTTCTGGGATTTCAAGGATGGGGTCATCTTATATATGTTTTCCTCATGCAATTATTATTGTTATTTGTTTACTTAGCTTATCGTTGGATTGAGGATAATAGGTTGTATAGATGGATACAATCCTTTGACACAACGAGATTTATTCCTAGATTTGGGTCGAGCTATTTTGCAAATAAGCTACACGAGAGAGTTCTTGAAGAAAAGTCTTTATTTGATCAAAAAATAATGAATAGCGAAGTAGCTATTCAAGAAAGAGTAACCTTTATGAATCAATGGGTACATCAAATGAAGACACCCATCTCAGTTATTTATTTAATGGTTCAAGATCAAGATGAACAAGTGTTCCAAGATATTCGAAAAGAACTCTTTCGCTTAGAACAAGGGCTCAAGACAGTTTTATATAGTTCGAGGCTATCAATGTTTGAAAAAGATTATGTAATTGATTCTTTTTCAGTCCAAACATTTTTAAAGGATCTTATGGAAGAGAATAAACGGTTATTTATTCAATTTGGTGTATTTCCGAACTTGATTTTAGAGCAAGAAGACACTTTGATTGTCTCAGATAAAAAATGGATAAAATTTGTTGTTGAACAAATACTATCAAACGCAGTGAAATACTCGTCTGGACGGTCAAATAAAGTAGATATTAGCATAGAGAACAGTAAAGATAAAGTACTGTTATCTATTAAAGATTATGGAATTGGTATTCCACCTCAAGATTTAAAAAGAGTGTTTGATCCTTATTTCACAGGAGTTAACGGTAGGAATTATCATGAATCAACTGGAATGGGTCTATATTTAGTAAAAGAAATTTTAGAGAAATTATCTCATCATTTCGAGATACATTCCGAGGTTGATGCTGGTACCTCATTCCTCATTAGCTTTAAGGTGTAAAAAAGGAACTATAAACAATAACTTTGGCCTTGCTTAAAAAAGTAAGGTTTTTTACATACCTTTTAGATTTTTCTCCTTACTAAACTGTAAGGGTGAAGTAAGAAAAAGATATCGATCTATATGTAGTTTCTTTTTACAATGCTCGTATAGTCATTCAAGGAGGTTTTTTAATGGAGCATGTACTATATGTGAATGGTGTAAACAAAGTATACGATGCAAAAATACCGTATCAAGCGATAACAAATGTAAATCTACATGTCGATTGTGGAGAATTTGTAGGAGTTATGGGTCCTTCAGGAGCAGGGAAAACAACACTGTTAAATCTAATATCGACAATTGACCGCCCGACTTCTGGTGAAATCACAATCAATGGGAAACAGCCACATAAATTTAAAAAAGAGCAGTTAGCTAAATTTAGAAGGCGTGAGTTAGGATTTGTGTTTCAGGATTTTAACTTGTTAGATACGTTGACAATTAAAGAAAATATCATCCTCCCATTGATTTTAGATAAACATAAATATTCAAAAATGGAGGAAAAAGTCGACCATATAGCTGAAAAATTTAGTATTAAGTCAATTTTGAATAAAAGAACATTTGAGGTTTCTGGTGGAGAAAAGCAACGTACTGCAATTGCAAGAGCGATTATTCATAAACCTGCCTTATTATTAGCGGATGAACCGACAGGGAACTTAGATTCTAAATCTTCAAAAATGGTAATGGAAACATTCCTTCATGCAAATCAAAAAGAACAAACGACAATGTTAATGGTAACCCATGACCCTTTTGCTGCCAGCTATTGTAAACGGGTTGTTTTTATAAAAGACGGAGAAGTATATAACGAAATATACAAAGGGGCTAATCAACAAGTTTTCTTTCAGCAAATCATTGATGTTCTGTCCATGCTAGGAGGGAATACGAATGAACTTCTATCAACTCGCTTGTAGAAATGTTTTGAGGAACATGCGCTCTTATTTAGCCTTCTACTTAAGCAGTTCCTTTGCTGCGATGACTTTCTATATGTTTGCAATGTTTATATTTCATCCTGCTTTAGAAGAAGGCTATATTAATAACATTGCTAAAAAAGGCATGATAGCGGCTGAATGGATCATATTCATTTTTTCTATTTTGTTTGTTCTTTATTCATTCAGTGCATTTTTACACATGCGCAAGAAAGAACTTGGTGTTTTAACGATATTAGGTGTATCCCCTAGACAAATGCGTCATTTATTAACAATTGAGAGCTTATTTATTGGTCTTGTATCTATTATTACGGGTATTGTAGGAGGCACGATTCTGGCTAAGTTATTTTTTGTAGCAGGAAGCTACATGATTGATATGGAGCCACTAGTTCTATATATACCCTTTAAAGCGATAGGTCTAACAATAGGTGTTTTTGTTTTGCTCTTTTTTACCATATCACAATTCACTTATTTCTTCACAAATACAAATGCAACTGTCAACTTATTAAAAGGCTCCAATAAGCCCCAAAATGAGCCCAAGGCATCAATAGTCTTAGGAATGATCGGTTTAGCTTTATTATTAACAAGTTATACGATGTCGATGTTTACAGACATTAATATGTCAACAGCATTTATAATCTTACTTCTTACGGTTGTTGGAACTTATTTGTTTTTTAGTCAAATTAGTGTATGGATGTTAAAGCTACTAAGAAAAAAGAAAAAGTTGTATTGGAGAGGGTACAATGTATTGCTTCTTTCCGATTTAACGTATCGTGTAAAAGATAATGCGAGACTCTTTTTTATTGTGACTATTGTTTCAGCAGTAGCGTTCACAGCCACTGGTGTACTGTCAGTGTTTAAATCCAATATGACTGAGATGAGCACTAAATATGAGATTGAATATCTCTCTTTACCAGGTAATGATAAAAAGACCACTCATATCAAAAATGTAATGGAAAAGCTTGAGGAAAATGGCTTTCAATATGATCTCGATCAAATTGAGACAATTAGCGTACGTTATGAAACAGATGATGGATTAACTCCACCTCTGTTAATTTTTTCGATACAGGAACTTACAGCATTATTCCCAAAATTAAATATTGAGGACCTTAAGAATGATCAAGGAATTTATTTTATTAGTGCGTCAGATGCAAACGGAAAAAAAGATATTCCTTCAACACTGAAATTAACAGATAAACAAGTCAAAATAAAAGTCAAAAAGATAGAGAATCCAATATTCTTCGTAAATCAAGCAATAGTCGTTAATGGTGAGACATATGAAAAAATTAAAATAGGTCATGAAACTTCCACGCTTTTTGGATTTACCTTCGAAGACTGGAAGGACAGTGTTGGACTAACTCAAAAGATAAAAACAGAATTATTTGGAGACTATTCAAATATTGCTTTTAATTTTTTTGCTAAGGCCTCGGTATATTATAATAGCGTACAACTTCCAAGTCTTAGTTTATTTATAGGTCTATTTATCGCCATTGTCTTTTTCTTTGCAGCTGGAAGCTTTCTCTATTTTCGTCTTTTTACAGATCTTAATGATGAGCGTGAAAAATATAAAGCATTATCTAAAATTGGGTTAACCAAACGAGAAATGGAAAGTAGTGCTACATGGCAACTAGGAATATTATTTTTCTTTCCGTTTATTGTTGCAACGATTCATGCAGGTTTTGCGTTAAAAGTATTAGAAAGGGATGGATATAATAATGTTTTTGTTCCATCGATTATAACTATGATTGGATTTTTCATCTTGCAAACTATGTATTTTTTAGTGATTCGTTCTAGTTATATAAAAAAATTGAAGGACAATTTATTGTAAAGTGTATGCATTTGAAATTGAAGGGTTGTGAAGAAAGATGAAGAAAATAATCGGAATCATATTATGTATAACTGTTATTACTGGAGTATTCTTCTTATTACCAATTGAAATAACAGATCAGTTTAACCCATTTATTCGTGAGGACCCAATTTTTGTTCAAATAAATGAAGAAGGAACGCCAAGAAGCCCAGGAGGATATGATTATACATTAACTGGATTCACAAAGGATGGAGAGGAAAAGGAAATAACATTCTACGCCAGTGGCAAACTCCGACAACGTGTATTTTTGAAAATATATGCAAAAGGCAGCTATGTAGAAACATGGGAAGAAGTACAGCCTGACATGTTACCCGAAAAGGTAAAAGAAGCATTTGAAGTCTAGAAAAGAGAGATAAAGACCAGTTCGTTTATGAACTGGTCTTACCTCTGTCAAGTTAGCTAAAATTCCATTGCACTTTCCGACTTTCTAATAATGTACTATATTTACAAATAAGTTCACTTTTAACATGACATATGTCATTTACAATAAATAATAAAGTATTTTAATGTAAATCATAAGGCTCTCCAATAATTCGATAATTAGAAAATTGATGCTTTTTTTAAAAAAACTAGTGTATTAATTTCAAGTGGAAATCAAACGGCGAGTTTAGCATGCTTAAGAAAGTCATATGCTCTGATGAGTCATTACCTCGCAACAGAATAACAAGATAAGCATTGTAAGTAATAGAAGATTTTAATTAATTGGATTTCTAAATATAAAGTTAAGGAGATGAAGGGTTTGAGCAAAAAATTAAAAATGAAACTACTAGACGGTTTATATGGTGTATGTAGATTAGATCCAACTGATAAAATTCCTTCTTGGCTAAATACGGAGGAGTTTTTTACAATAACAAAAACCTCAGATGAGCTTTCTATCATTTGTAATACAAATAGTATCCCAAATGGAATAATATATGAGAAAGACTGGAAAATCATAAAGGTTGAAGGTCCGCTAGATTTTTCAGAAATAGGTATTTTGGCAAATATTAGTTCTACTTTAGCAACAGAAAAAATTAGTATTTTTGCAATATCTACATATGATACCGATTATATTTTAGTACAAGTTGCAGAGATTCATAATGCTATAGATGCCTTGATGAAGAATGGGTATGATTTTTAAACAAATAGAAGAACTTTTGATTTTATTTCACCTTAATCGCATTGTTAGGTGAATTTACCAAACCATAATGTTAAAAGTTGCTGGTTCACATTTAGTTTTTGGGCTAATCAAATCATGATTAGTCTTTTTACTTGAATGGAGGTTAGACAACGGCAAAAATTGCACCTCCAGCTAGGGGGTACCTAAAGACTAAACACGCCTTATTTTGACAGTAGTTCTACATTTTCAATTAGAAATATTATTTTCCTTACTGTTTATTGTTTTAACGATACAATCAGATATTGGTTAAAAGTAGTAGAAAAAGATGTTATACTGCCTTTTTTGTTCCATCGATTAAATGACTGATTTTCACTTTACGACTTATGTAATGTGATTTTAAGCTGGTCTAATCTCTGTAAAATAAGCTAAACTTCCACTGCCCTCTCCTATTTTTTTAATGTATTACATTGGCAAATATGCTCACATTTAACATGACATATGTCATTTACTATAAGTAATAGAATATTTTATTGTAAATCATAAGGCTCCCCAAAAAAAATGAGGCTAATGGTGCCCCTTTTCATTGTTCGAATACTGCCGTATTAACCTTCTTGATTATTTACTTTTTACTCAGTTTAAACTTGAATGTAGACAACTTAGTGAGATTGCTGTAAACACTGTAAACACTGATGTAACCTCCATTATGAGACGAATATAAAAATACTATTATTGGGATATCTCTTTAGTAAAAAATGCTATTGACAAACCCAGTACTACATATGTAATATATATTTGTATACTACGTATGTAGTACATAGTGTTGGGTTACAGAAATTCAGGAGGTGTTTCAAATGAATAGTCAATCAAAGGTATCAGAATCAGAATGGAGAGTCATGGAGGTGCTATGGGAAAGTTCACCTTTAACTTCTGCTGAAATTATTCATCAGTTGAGTAGTACGACAGATTGGAATCCTAAAACGATTCATACCTTAATTAATCGTTTAGTCAAAAAAGAAGTGTTAGGTGTTAAAAAGGGAGAACGATTTAAACTCTTTTACCCACTTATATCTGCTGAAGAATGCCGAAAAATGGAGACAACATCTTTTTTACAAAAAGTCTACGCAGGGTCTCGTCAAATGTTTATCGCAAATTTTATTAAAGATGAGAAATTAACTGAAAAAGAAATAGAAGAATTAAAGACACTTCTTCAACAAAAAAGTGAGAAAGAAGAATAATTCTCTCTGAAAAGTTGGTGAGAAAATGGATGTACAATACTTATTTACACTCGTTATTAAAATGACACTATTAGGCAGTATTATGGCAGGTCTTATTTTTGTTATAAAAAAAGGACTCCATAATAAAATGTCTGCTCATTGGCACTATTACATTTGGTTGTTGTTAATTGGTAGATTAATCATACCTTATAGTTATGAAGCATCGGTATTATTTCCTGATATTGATTCAGATCTTAAAAGCGTAGATGTAGTAGAATTTGAAGAAGCTGTTACTAGTAATCAAACAAGTACAATTGAGATACAAGAAACCAACAACGTAAATGAAAAAGTGTCGATGGTAATAAGTAGTGAAGAAGAAAAGATCGTTCCTAATAAGTCTTTTAAAGAAATATTATCAATTATTTGGGTAACTGGTGCTATCATCACTTTATTAGTTATGTTATTAGCTAATATCCATTTCCATTGGAGATTATCAAAGAAGCAAAAGTGTGACGATTACGAATTATTAACACTTCTAGAAGAATGTATGACCCAATTAAAGATTCATACAAAAGTTCAAATTATTTATAATGAATCAATTGGAACACCTTCTGTCGTAGGATCTTTACGACCAAAAATCCTTATTAATAAAAGCATGTTAAATACCCTATCCAGAAATGAAACCAAGTTTGTACTATTACATGAGTTAACACATGTGAAGCGAAGAGATATTCTAATCCAATGGCTAGCCGTTTTTACTCAAGCTATTCATTGGTTTAATCCAATCATTTGGTACAGCTTTTACACGATGAGGAAAGATTGCGAGATTTCATGCGATGCATCTGTATTATCTAAACTAAAAAGAGCAGAACACATAGAGTACGGAACTACTCTTCTTACAGTAATAGAAAAAATATCAAAGCCAACAGTTATACCGAGATCAATTGGGATGTCAACAAGTCGTTCACATATAAAATTAAGATTGGAGAAAATCACTATGTTTAAAAAGCAATCTTGGAAATGGATCTTTCTTTCGAGTATGTTTGTTGTTGCAATTATTCTTTCAGGCTCTATGACATTTACAAAAGCTTCCTCAAATCATTTAATAGATATTTATGAAAATTTAAATACAGAAAAGGGATATGAATATAGTCGTGGAGAAAATTGGGAGGATATTAAATATACAATTGACATGGGGTTAAAGGAAATTGAAGAACTGAAAGTTACCTCGACAACTATATTATCATATTATGATCCAATTATTGTTAATACAGAAATTAATATTTCAGACCCTATAGCTAAAGAAGTAGATAAAAAAATTAAACAGCTAATAAATGAATTTTTTGAATATGAACCCATTAGTGATAAGTTTTCAGGACCAACTGATGTAATTGTTCGTAGTAAGGAAGATAAATTGATAAACAAACAAAACGAATGGAACAGCATTGCATTTCCTGAACAAGAGGTGAATGAATTACAGAAGCAAGTCGACCAAGGGAGTAATGCATTGCCACTTTTCATTGATTTAAAAAGTAACGAATATGTTGATAAAAAAGATTTAGATTTAATTAAGGGTAAGATTATGAATTTGAAATTACAAAATGGAGACCTAATTTATGAGATTTTTAATGAGAAATTCTCAAATCCAACTTGGACTATTGCTAGTTTAAATAGTACTGTGTTACATTTTACTGGTTCCTATAATGGGAATGAATATAAGATTGATTTCTTAGATTGGAATCGGAAATGGTTGAATATTTCAATCGATAACAGGGAAATAAATGAAGTTGATGTACATGATTACTTTGATAATCTCGTAGAACAACTAACGAATCCATAAATTTATATAATGATGAAGAAAAATTTTATAAGTTTTTGTTCCCAATTAAAAGCTTGAATTCCATAATATTTTAAAGGGTTTAGTACTAGAAAATACATTTTACACCAACTATTCATTCTGATATTCTATAAACCCACAAGAAAAGAGGAGTGTAGAGAAAAAAGAAATTTTTCTCTACACTCTATTTTCTCTCTTTTAATCATTCAGCATAACTGAAAAGTGAATCTAATAAGTTGAAGTTTCTAAAGATCATAGACTGAATATCATCGAATTATTAAATGATGTTAATGTCTTGGGGAATGAGTATATTGAAGAAATTTCTACTGCTTTGGAAAAAAAGTGAGTGGATATTGAAATAAACTGAATTATAGGTGTAGATTATTTATGGAAGACATTACTAATAAAACTATTATATTTTTCACCTCGCTAATTCCAATATATGGTTTGTTAATTTGGATTTTTTTGCATTCACATGAAAGTATATTATTTGGAAGAAGTATTTTATATAGAGGAGAACCAAAATCATCCACAGAAGCAATTATTTATATTAAATTTGTTTCTGTTATTTGTATGTTTTGGCTACCAGTTCTAATAATAAGTTTCATCTTTGATTATTACTTCCTTAATTTTGTTTTAATTATGGCGATGCTTTATATATTAATATTGGGAATTCTTAAATAATTGATGATATCTTGAGTTGAATAATAATTTTAAGCAAGTTTACAATACACGTTGCTAAAAGCTAGTGTTTCTTTTCTTAACTTGGCTCTACAGTCTTGTATAGAATTTTTAGAATGATGAAATTGTACGTATTTATTGACTTCATATAGAAAGAATTTATACAATGTAGACAATCGTTATCTATAAAGGAGAAATGCTGATGCAATACAGCGTAGGTGTTGAGTATGCACTTCATAGCTTAGTGTATTTATGTTCAACCTCAAAGGTCGGACCTATTGGTATTAAGGATTTAGCAAAGCTCCAAGGGTTATCTGAAACATATTTGTCCAAAATTTTCACAAAGTTAGTAAAATCAGATATTATTACTTCAAGTACAGGTGTGAAAGGCGGATATATTTTAACACAACGACCAGAAAATATTAGCTTTTGGGATGTGGTTAGAGCTATTGAGGGTGAAAAACCATTATTTCAATGTAAGAGAATAGTTGATAAACATCTTTTTAATGAAGCAAAAATTGAAGGCGGTTGTTGTTCAGAAGAGATACCTTGTCGAATAAATATTACAATGTTAGAAGCTGAGAATTATATGAGAGACTATTTAAAAAGTAAAAGTCTTTTATGGTTAAAAGATACATTAGACCAGGAATTACCATCTGAAGAGATTAAAAAAACTGAAGAATGGTTTGTAGAGCAGATGAAATCTTGATTTAATGAGTACGGGTTAATTTAACAACTTTTTAACATCATATATAAATATATAACTTAGTTAATTTGTCTTCTTAGACAATCCTTAACTAAGTTTTTTTATGTTTTTTCTTTATGGAATTTTAAAGAAATTAACAATTTTTAATGGGTGTTGACATGTACGAGTAATAATATGTATAATCCAGATAAGGGTTATCTATAAAAGGTGTATTGAGCAAAAACATCATATTTTATTGAGGTAATACAATCTCGCTTTTATTAATTAGTTTTATATACAAAGTTGTTTTGGTTAAATTTTTTTAATTCCAATTATAGATAACACTTATCTAAATTATATTTTAAGAAGAGGTGTTTAATGATCAAAAACAAGATTTGAAATGGGAGATGTTGAACCAGGAGCATTTGAAGCTATGTGTGTTTTAGAGGGGTATGTTACTAATATGTCAATTGACAAAACAACTTTAGAGCTTATTAAAATCCGTGCTTCGGAAATTATCGGATGTGCATTTTGTATTGATATGTACGAGAGATGCTAGAAAAAATGGAGAGACAGAAGCGAGAATATATGCTCTAAGCATGGTGAGAAACAAATTTTTATTCTGATAAGGAAAGATCAGTATCAGTATTAGCATTAACAGAGTCAATTACATTAATATCAGAAAATCACGTACCTGATGTAGTTTTTAATGAAGTGAAGAAATATTATCCTGAAAAGGAAATTTCTGAACTTATTATGGCGATTGTACAATAAATGCATGAAATCGAATTGCTATATCTACAAGAATGATGCCAATGGATGGGAAGTAATAAAGTCTGAACCCTTACGCAATCAAGTGGAATATCTACTCCACCTGATAAAAATTACTCTGTAATGGTAGAGATGGGGTAGGGGTAAAACAGTATATAGCTCTTTCCTTACCACTTAAAGAGTGTTCATGTGATTATCTTAGAAAAACTAAATTAAACTAGGTGAGGATTAACATGAAAAATATAAGAAAGCATACTGCGATATCGACATTGTTGCATTTTGTTGTTGTACTAGTTCATGCAACAGCACATACAGTTTTAGCAATTAATATGCTTGTATGGCAAAATGCGTATATTGTTTCGGTAATTTTATTGCTACCTTTAATAGCTGGGTTTTTAATTATAACGAAAAAATATAAGATCGGTTTGTTAATTTTATTATTTTCAATGTTAGGTGCATTTTTGTTCGGAGGATCATACCATTATTTGGTGAGTGGGCCAGATAATATATCGTACCCAAGAGAATTTAGCTATTGGCTAGTTGCCTTTCAAGCTTCTGCAATTTTACTGACAGTTACTGAACTATATGGAATAATTGTTGGCTTTCTAGGTTTGTCAAAGATTAAAAAATTGAAAAAATCATAATAAATGAGGAGGATGTAAAATGGCAGAAAAGATATTAGTATTTCTAGGTCATCCTGATAACAATAGTTATTGTGGAGCTTTAGCAGATAGTTATGTTAAAGGAGCGAAGGCAAGTGGAGCTGACGTACGTTATTTACGAATAGGTGATATGGATTTTAAGACTAATTTAAAGCATGGCTACAATGTAGTAATGGAATTAGAAGATGATTTGGTAAAAGGTCAACAATATTTAAAATGGGCTGACCATATCGTTTTTGTTTTTCCAACTTGGTGGGGGTCGCTACCAGCGAGTTTCAAAGGTTTTTTTGATAGAGCTCTGCTCCCTGGCTTTGGATTTAAGTATCCAAAAGGAGCTAAATTTCCAGACAAGCTACTCAAAGGAAAGACGGGTAGATTGATTGTAACAATGGATACACCACCATGGTTTTACAAATTCATGTACAGCTCTCCTGGTATTAATGCAATGAAAAAGATGACCTTAGAATACTGTGGAGTTAAACCAGTGAAAGTTACCCAAATCGGGTCAGTAAAGGAATTCTCTAATGATAAGAGAGAACATTGGATAGAAAAAATAGAACAGTTAGGTAGAACTAAGGGCTAGGCCTATTGCATACTTGCTAACTGGGGGATTGAGATGAATTTCTATTCAATTAAAAGATTGCATTCAATATTAGGAGCATTTCCTCTAAGTGTCTTTTTAATACACCATCTTTATATTAATTGGTATGCAACTAGAGGAATGGAAATTTATTTTGAAAAATTAACAATATCAAAAGATTTTCCCTTAATGTTATTAATCGAAATTGTATTTATTTATATTCCAATTATATTGCATGGTGCTACTGGAATTTACCTTGTTACTAAAAGCAAGCACAATGTTAGGTTTAATAGATTCACATCAAATATCCTATATTTCTTTCAGCACATTACTGGGACAACTCTTTTATTATTTATCATATACCATCTTATTCAACACTACTATTTAAAATCATTTTGGAGCGACTTTTCAAGACCGTGGATGACACCAGTATATATTCTTGGAATATTATCAGCAGCCTATCATTTTGGAAACGGAATACGTTCTTTTTTAATAACTTGGGGAATAACTGTAACAACAAACGCGCAAAAGGTAGCATTGTTAGTAGGGTTGATAGCATTTTTTATTGTGACATATTTAGGGATTCATGCTTATTATAGTTTTTATATCCAGTTGACTTAACGATAATCAAAACCTTTTGAGGTGTTGTGCCATGCTAGGTAATACTTCTATATAAATGAAAGATGCACCTCCATTTATTTATACAAAGGGGGGTGCTTATCGATGAGTAAAAGAAATTAGGACAAGGATATAGAAAAAATGACCAACGAAATGGTGTATATAATATCTAGGTTAAAGCAATTATTTCATTAAGATTTTTATACAGGTGGTATATTTATTTTTCTAAAAGTTCAGTTCATAGATATGTAAGGTGCCCTTAAGATTAATAAAATTCTTTCTTACAAAAGTGTAAGAGTCAAGTAAGAAAAAGCTATCGAATCAGTTGGAGCTTCATTTTACAATACCAATATCATATATATAAGAAAGATTTTTATTAGAATATGTACTTGAAGTTTACCCAAATTAACAAAGCTTACGATATAAAAGTAGTCAAGTACTATATTAATCTTTTTGTCTTATAATTTCCAAAGGGTACAACTCCCTTGAAGTAGGAGGGTAGAAATAAATGAGAAAAGTCGATAATGAAAAGGTAATAGAATCGCTAATTAATAAAAAAATCTATAACCAACAAATTAAGAATCTCATCTCTTCGTACCAGTTTTTCTTAGTTGAAAAAGGTGATATGATTATTAACATAAATGAAAATCATAACTATTTATATGTATTGGTGACAGGTTTTGTGAAAGTTTACAGTATCCATAGTAATGGGAATAATTGCTTTCATGGATATTTGAAATCTGGGATGATATTTGGAGAAATGGAATTGATTACGAAAAAACCCTCTTCTAGTTATTATCAAGCTAGTTCAAGATGCTATTTACTTAGGGTTCCCTACACTGAACTTTCTTCACAAAAACTAAACTATAATCCCGACCTTGTAAATTTACTTAATTATAGTTTAGCTGTGAAGTTATATGAATCGATTGAATCAAAGAAAGACTATGTATATAACTCGTTAGAGGAACGTTTAGCGAGTTTAATATTAAAGGCAAAAACGTCTCAAGGAGAACTAGACCAATTAAATATGTTAACAATTCATGAACTAGCAAACCTTCTTGGTACAAGTACTAGACATTTGTTTCGTGTATTAGAAAAGTGGAAAAGTAATAATATTCTTAGTAAAGAAAAAGGGAAGTTGTTAGTGATTAATGATAAAAAAATAGAGGAAATAGCTAATTTATATTAGTATGAACAAAAATTTCTAGTGGCTAACATGAAAGCTTTTATTGAATTTAATACAAATTAAAAATCACTCTCAACATGTTCCTCGTATTGATAGCCCAATTTATTTACAGTGCAAATAATTTCCTTAAAAATTTGTACTTAATACTACCCTACAGGATGCCCTAGAGTGCCTTTTAGTAAGTAGAGCGAATAATAACAGATGGAATTATTATTCGCTTTACTTTTTCTATTCCCAAATCATAATTTCTAAGCATCATGGACAGTATTGTTAATTTCTAACCTCTTAATTATAATTAAGTCCCTCACATTACCTTAAGTCAAATTATTACCAAAGTTATAAAACATGACATATGTCAGCTGTAAAACTAAAACAATAGATTACAATCGTATACATAGGAGTTAGTATAATTCAATATACTCTGTTGGAGAAAATACATTTAATTAAACACACCAGTAAAGGAGAGAAAAAAGTGACTAAAACAAGGTTGATTAGAACTACTTTATTGTTGTTACTACTTTTAATAGGGTTAACAATGGGATTTATAAAAATAACTGAAAGTGAAAATAGAGATTTAGAGAAAATAACAACTAAAAGTATCGAAAAAAACTACTTAAGCAACATTTATAATGAACAAACTGAAGTAAGGCCTAAAATGTGGGATGAGGTATTTGATGAGACTAAAGACACTTTAAAGATGAATAGCCTTGAAGGGCGTGTGGAAAATTTTTCAGTAACGGGCAAATATGTAAAAGTTGCAGTTGTAGCTCCTGAGCAGACTATATATGAAATCAAAGGTGAAGTAATCAAAAGTATTGAAAATATCTTAAATGCCTATGACTATGAAGGATTCGATATTACATTATTTAGAAAAGAATATATAGATGAACCTGTTAAAATTGATAGTGAGATTCAAGATGAAAATACTGTGATAGATGATGTCCTTCAAGAAATATTGGAAAATCATAAAATTTGGAGGTATGGCACCACTTTTAGTGACAACCACAAGTATAGCATGATTACCCTAGGGATTTCTGATAATGATGAAAGAAATGACTTGGATGTCAAGGAATTGTTTCAAGATATTGTGCTAAAAAATGGTTTTTTAGATCCATTAATAGTTGAAGTACAAAGGTTTGATGTAAAAGAACATGCTGTGAAGGACATTTATTTAAAAATGGAATCTACACTAAATGAAGGACTATCAAATAAGAGTAAAGAGCTAAAGATAGCTAATATCTCCTGGTCAGAGATCAATCCTTCTCAAGTTTCTGTAAAAACATCTGTACTTTATGAAGATGAAAATGCGCAAAAATTAGGAAGTGAAATTGAAACAATAATTAGTGATTTTTTACAGGACCCTATAGTTAATCAATTTGTTCTAGAAGCAAACGAATTTCTTGCCTATATGGGGGAAGAGAAGTTAAGTATTGATGCAAATGAGATTTTTGAAATTGTTGTTCTAGATAAAAATAACAACCAAATTAACTAACATTTCCTTCTAGAGTTGCTAATTTCAGTAGAAGAATTATTACAGATTCTAGGTGCTGAAAAGAATATTCTATTAAAGTTAAAAACGCTCAGACTAAATTCTGAGCGTTTTTAATGTTTCTTAAATGTTAGTTAAAGGGTGGAATTAAATATTAAACCAATTAGAAAAAATGTCTAATACATCCTTTGAATATCTAATAGAAACATATAAAAAATAAAAGAGATTATAGAGTAAATTAGTTAACTTTTGATTGCAGACTACATGCAATAGATTAGAGAATGATATGTCATTTATACGATTGTTGACTTGATCTACATTGAAAACCGTTAAAAATAATTGAGCATATAATAATAAGAAGTAGCTTTTATTAATGTGTAATAAACATTTTAATTTGAAACGGAAACAGATGTCTTAGTGTCTGTTATCGTTGCTTCTCTAAAGTGAGGTATTAGAAATCCTAAGAATGACACTAGTGCTATCCATACACCGGATATAATAAAAAGAATTTGTATACCAAAAAAATCACCGAACCAACCAGCAATAAGGGTGCTGAGGGGTATTGCAATTGTGGCAAAACTTTTTAGCAAACCGTCGACTCTTCCTCTATATTGAGAAGAAACTAAAGACATTTGTATGGTATATAGAGTAACAGAACTAATAGTAATAAATAAAGTTCTTATGAATAACAACAGCATAGTGATAATTGTTATATTAGAAATTCCTATCCCAATTGTACATAACCCAGCTAGTAACCAACCCAGTAAAGTTAAGCTCCCGGCTCTAAACTTCTTACCGATTAATCCAGATAATAATCCACCCGCAATCCCTCCAAGCAAAGACACTACTTGAATCATTCCAAAAATAGAAGCTCCACCATTTAGTTGATCGCTTACTAGTGCAGGATATAATGGTCCGATAAAGGAAGCAAGGTTAAGGAGTAATATAAGTAAGACAATAGATTTTAATAGATTATCTCTTCTTATATATCTTCCTCCCTGAACAATACTAGTTATTAATTTGAAATTTTTTCTATTTGAAGACTGCTTTATTTGAGGTTTATGTGCATTTGGAATTTTAGCTATCCACATACAAAATGCAACTACAAAAAATGAGAAGGAGTCTATAGATAAAGCCCATCCACTTCCTACAAATGCTATAACAAACCCAGCTAACACATTACCTAAAAGTGCAGATAATCTTGATAGTGTAGTAAAAACTCCTGCCGCACTTAATAGTTGCTTACTGCTTACTAAGTCTGGTAACAAAGAAGCTTGAACGGGGTTAGAAAATATGGAAAGTGCATTTAAAACAAAAATTGATAAGAACGCTTGCCAAAGAGGTAAGTATCCATTAATAATTACATTAATTGCAACAATAAATGTAACTGATCCAGATAAAAGATGAATAGTCACTAACAATTTCTTTCTATTAATAAAATCTGCCAAAGCACCAGCAATTGGCGAGAAAACTGCACCTGAAATGTGCCATATCACTCCTACTAATGCACTTTGAAACACAGATTGACTTTGTTCGTATATAACCCACATAACTGCTAGACTGAAAAAAGTGTCACCCATAATTGAAATTGCTTCACCAGTCCAAATAATCATTAATGGTTTATTTCTCCATAGTTGTGAAGTTAGTAAATCTTTGTTTTTAGTTTTACCTATCATGATTTTGACTTCCTTCCACATATAAAATATGTCATACAGCCAATCCTCTTTTAACCATTACATTTTATTTCTAGAAAAAATGACTCATTTTTTCTTTATTTTTAAATTGTTGGTATTATAGCTCTTAGTATTCAAATGTAAATATATATTTTGTAGATTCTTTTTAGGAAAATAGTTTTGCTAAAAAGAATCTACTCATTTAAAAAGTTCCTTCATAATCCTAAGAAACTTGATTCAGAAGTATGTAGGAAATTAGTTGAAGTTCTATTAGAGCGTATGAGAAACTAAACTTATACATCATAATAACGTTTTTTAATTAGAAAAAGAAACTGAAACATGTTAGATATTTTTAGAGTTTTGTGAGAGTGGTTTTTGAACGAACTCCTATCAATTCATCTAGTGTGAAATTTAAATTAGTAGTTTGTTTCCCCATTTTCGCTTGTATCAATCTATGAAGAAAAAGTGCAATACCTGTAGAGCCTGTTGCGAGATCTGTAGAAGCCCTCAATAATTTATCTCCTGGAAAAACAATCCCTTCAGGGCGTTCAATTTTAAAAAGGTCTACACCTTCTGCAACCTTATTTGCTTCATAAAGAAAGCTGTTATCTTCAAAGATTTCATAGGCATCTAATAAAACATTACCTAGACCAGATAGACCTCTAAATAAATTAGGAAAGATTGTGATGCTCCTTTTTGCATCATCTAACAAGCTATAAGCGACTTCCTTATATTTATTTTGTTTTGTTACCATCCAGTATCTAAGTATAGTTGTTGCTACACCTGCACTCCCGTCAAGCCAATAATGACTTAAAACATTTTCTCTATTCTCTCCTTCATTTAATGTACCTCTTCTTAGTATTGAAAAGCCTTCTTCTGACTTCTCTAAGTGGGAGATTTCAAATTCAAGCGCTCTGGCTCCTAGTTCTAGGTAATTTTTTTGCCCCGTTATTTCCGATAGATACAAAAGAAAAAGAGAAATTCCAGCAGATCCTTTTGCATAACCAGTCCATATATCTCCTGAATGATCCAACCAATAGTAATTTCCATTTGAATCTTCATTTTTAGAATTATTTAACCAATTTCCTATTTTCACAGCATTATCTAACCAATATTGATTTGATGTATTATTATAAAAGTAAAGGCAGGATAAGCCTACACCAGATGCTCCACTATAAAGCTCCGCTTGAGTGAACAGTAATTTATGGTCAAGTGCATTAGTTAGAACTTGTATAGCTCTTTCTTCTAAGCCAATATCCCATAGTCCCCATGCAATTCCAGATAAACCTAGATATAAACCCGGAGAATAGGTGTCATTACTAATATTTTTCATTAGAATCCACGACTTTATTGAACTGGGAACTTCTCCTTTTATTTTTGAAAGTGCATAACCTACACCTACAGCCCCGTGTGCTAGGCTTAGTGGGTTTGTTCTAAAGACGTTTAGGTCAGAAGGAAAAAGTCTGTCACTTCTATGGTAGTCTGAATGTTCTTCAACATAACTTATGATTTTATTTAATGTAAGTTGGTGCTCGGGAATGTTACTTTTATTATTATCTGGAAGATGTGTCTCTTTGTCTGTAGTTAATTCTAGAATTGATTTTTCTATTTCTTTTAAAGATGGTCTGTTATTTGGTACATCATCCATACATTTCTTTATTAGAGATAATATAGATTTAGGTAACCCTAAGGTTCTACCTAATTTATTAATAAAAACTTCATTTTTAGATTGGTCAAGCTCTAATAATTGATTCATAGGAAATAATGTAGATAGCATAATAGCTCCAACCGCATAAATATCGCTTGAAGTACCTTTGTTATTGTAATCGTCAAATTTAGAAGAGTATCCTGGTGTTCTAATTTCTGAAGGTTGATCAGATCCTGGTTTCCATGCTCCTTCAAAATCAATAAATCGGATATCGATAGAATCATTCTCACACACCATCACATTCACACTCGATAAATCACCTATGATTATGTTTCTTTTATGAAATTCATTAACTCCGTTTAAAATTTGCAACCATATATTTTTCACCATAGACACATAACTTTGGATAACATCATTTGTCGGATTAACTAATCTAAATGGAGTGTTTCTTGTAACAAATGGTGCAAGGTTTGTTCCATCAATAAATTCTTCAATTAAGAATAAATGCTCCCATTCTTGTACCAAGTCGATTGGTTTAGGGGTTATTCCTATACTTTCCATTTCTTTTAATACTTTGTATTCTTTCTCTAACCTTGCAACTGCATCACTCCCATCTTTAAAGACAGAGGTGTGTGGTCTAGCTTCTTTTATTAGTACTCTTTTGTTTGAATTAAGGTCGGTTCCTTCATATATACCCCCGGTATTTGAAAATTGGATCACTTTCTCAATTCTATATCTTCCGTTCTTAATAGTATGATCTGTGTTATTTACCTTATCATCATCTTTAAATGGATCATTAATCCAATCAGGAAGATTATAGAAAGGGTATCGGTTATCAGGAATTAACTCACCATCAGGACTCATTATTTTATACTCTTGCTCACCATGAACATTAACCGTTTTTATTTCTTTAAAAGCGCCATATCGATAATAAACAACATTAGAGTCTTTGTATCTCATATCTGACAAAATATAAGGACCGTTAAAGTCTTTAAGGGCTAAGTATAGTTGTTCAATTATTTCTTTAAACTCTTCTTCACTGTTTGGATAAATTGTTATAAACTTTCCACTAGACCCCCTGGCTTGAGTTTTACTATTGGAAAAATTGACAATACTTTTATCAACTAAAAATTTAAAATTAATATTTGATGATATTAATATTGGTACTGCTTTTTGTAATATATCATCACAGTTTATCTGTGTTGCAGATATATGGATTTTCCACCCTTGAAATGGCATATTGGTGATTTTAAGTGGCTTCGCATGAAACCAAACATCCTTTCGACTAATAGTCCAATTGATAGGAATAAGAGCACGAACAATTTTTAATAACTCATCATTTGGGTGGAAAAATAATGAAGATTCATAATGGTGGTCATGAAATCTTAAATATCGATAATTTTGAGAAGTTTTATCAATTCCCAATTGTTTTCCCTCCTGTTCAATTTGACACTCTAATTAGATAAAGTATAACGATAAGGGGAGTGTTTTGAATTTGATAGAACGATTTATGGTATGCTGTTCTAATCTTTGACATTTTTTATGTTAGACATTAGTAACTAATAGTATAGTTATTCAGGAGCTTTTCTAGAGCTCCTGAATATTTTGTTGTGAGCTTTTAATTGCAGCTATGGGTATCACATGATGTAAGACTTATAGAGTCTGCAGTATCAAAGTTATTACGAACTTCCATGTTTTGTAAAATAAGAACGTTTGGCATAGAGTTTCACCTCCTTTACGTTAAATGTTCTATGATTCAATTAAAATTTAAATAGATTTATTTGAAAAAATTAATTACAGCTATGATGATCGCATGATGTAACACTAATAGAGTCTGCAGTATCAAAGTTATTACGAACTTCCATGCTTTGTAAATTAAGAACGTTTGGCATAGAATTTCACCTCCTTTATGTTAAATGTTCTATGGTTCATTTAATTCTAAATTATTTATTTAAAATTAATCATTACAGCTATGGGAATCACATGATGTAACACTAATAGAGTCTGCAGAAGAGCGATTATTACGAACTTCCATGCTTTGTAATTTAAGAATGTTTGGCATAGAGTTTCACCTCCTTTATGTTAAATGTTCTATGGTTCAATTAAAATTTGAATAGATTTATTTGAAAAAATTAATTACAGCTATGATGATCGCATGATGTAACACTAATAGAGTCTGCAGTATCAAAGTTATTACGAACTTCCATGCTTTGTAAATTAAGTACATTTGTCATACAGCTACACCTCCTTTATCTTAAATGTTCCATCGAATATTTTAAAAAAACTGAATAGAACTTTTTAAAAAATTAATTACAGCTATGATGATCACATGATGTAACACTAATAGAGTCTGCAGTATCAAAGTTATTACGAACTTCCATACTTTGTAAATTAAGTACTTTTGGCATAGAGTTTCACCTCCTAAACTAATATTTACTTTACTTTTTATCGATACCACTTTTGAAAAGTAGATTCAATTGGTATCTGACATCATTCTACAAATAATCAGAAAATTTGTGAAATGAATGTTATTAATTATAGGCATGAGCTTTGTTCATGCTTTAATAATTTCTCATACTAGAACAAGTCTATTCATGTGAACAATTAACAACCTTTGTTTCAAAATGACATATGTCAGCTACAAATATAAAACCATATATTACACTAATTAGTAATAAAAAGGTGGTGCAAGTCAGTTTTCACTGATGTTAAGTACAAAGCTATAAGCAATCATCAGTTGTGGAATAGGGGAGGACATTAATGGTTACAATTGTTCAGTTAGAAATCTTTCTTACAGTTACAGAAACTAATAACTTTACAAAAGCTGGAGAAATAGTCGGATTGAGTCAATCAGCGGTAAGTCACTCTATTTCAAATTTGGAGGAGAGCTTGGGATTTAAACTATTTAGTAGAGATCGTTCAGGAATTAAAATCACGAAAAATGGAGAACGAATGCAAAATTATGCAAAAAAAATTTTAATTGAGATTAAACAAATGAATGAGGAAATAGTAAAGATTAATAGTGGGAATAGTAAAAAGATACGTATAGGCTTTTTGAACCATACTATAAACGAATTCTTTTTGAGTAGGTTAAAAAAGTTTCAGCAAAATTTTCCTGTAATTGATATTGAAATCTGGGAAGGAAGTCACGAGGAGGTAGTGAATTGGATTTCCAATGAGACTATTGATTTAGGGACTGTATTCTTACCAGTAAATAATACAACTCTAGATGTTTCAATTTTAAAAAAGGACGGTTACTTCTTAGTTCTGCCACACGATCATCCCCTTTGTCAAGAATCAGAGCCTTCATTAGATAAAATCATTTCAGAACCTATTATCCTCTTACAAGAAGGAGAAAATGGACCTATGAGTAGGTTAATTAATCAAAGTAACATTGCATTGAACAAACAATTTATGGTGAATAATGTGAATTCAATCATTAATATGGTGCGTTGTGGAATAGGGATAGGTATTATACAAGAATTAATGATACCTAATACAAATATCGTATATACTGCACCTTTCCACCTAAGTTTACATAGGACAATTGGAATAGCTATTAAGGCTTCTAAATCGATCCCAACAACTATACTAAAGTTACGAGAAATATTAATAAATTGATTAATAACTTATTCTGATGAACAGAAAATACTACAAAAGAACTAGGCTAATTTCAATAAAATACAATGGTATGTCAACTGTTTAACATTATTGTCCTTATTAAAGAAGGACAGCGTGCAAAGGGGGAAGTGAATAAACAATATGCATCCCTACTTTCCTCAGTTATTTAACAATTTAAAACCGATTCCGCGCCTGTTTAATTTTTTATTCCTAAATTTATCTAGTTCCGTCTTTATATTTTTAAATAATATCTTTCTTAAAATAAACATTCTTCATATATAATCCAAAATTATCCATGACAGATGTCATCACAAGCTAATTTTAAAATCCCTTATACTAAGTTCGTAAATTTCTAGAAAGGATAAATCATCCTTAGTAAACTATCAAACTCGTAACCAGTTACCTAATCAACCTTGTCTTCGTTTTAATAAAATAATAATCAGGAGAGGATCTAAATGAACAAGAAAAAAATAAGAAATTCATTAATAGCTGGATTAATTCTTTCAATCCCAGTAACACAAAACGTACAAGCTGAAGATTTTTCTTCACAAGCAAATCAAATCGTAGAACAAAGGTTACAAGCAAGCGAGCATTCAATGGAAATAGAAGACGGTGTGAATATTGAACTTTTTGCTACAGAATCTCTAACAGGTATTACAAGTGAGCTATTTAGGTCAATAACAAATCCACTTTCAATTCCATTTGGTGTTAGTGCTAATTTTGATATTTTATCAATTAGTACAAACTCAGATTTAACAATTAATAATGTTCCGGTTAACGCTGGTGAATCTTTTACGGTAGATTTAGATGTTGGAGAAAATAAATTTAAAATCGAAACTAATAATGGTACGATATTCGAACTTATAGTAGTAAGAGCAGATCCTATAGCGCAAGAAAGGGACACTTTACAAAAAAGAGTATCTGAAACACGCAGTGCCTTAGTCGATAAGTTTGTGGAGATTAACGGAAGTTCTACCATTGACAGTGAATTAATTAGTAGTGTAAATGAACTTATTAATAATTACAGTAATGCTTTAAATCATTTAGAAGTTTTTTATGAAGACAATGATATATCAAATGAAGCATTAACAAATTTTAAAAATTATTTACAAGAAGCGGAAGCAACGCTAGCAGTCTTGAAATTAGAAAAGGAAGTACAAACTTTAACCGATGCTAATCTTAGTGCTGCAAATGAGGCGTTATCAATTGCATACACAGCTGTGTCACAGCTTCCTGATATATTATTTGACGAAGAAAATGCTAGTAAAGCTTCACTAGAAAATAGAATAAGTCAAGCTGAAGAAAGCATTAAGTTATTTAATAATCAAACTGACGATGCCCCAGCATCACTATTTTTAAAAGCCGTGCAACAAGTTAAGGATTTCGATTGGAATGCTCAATATGATCTAGAATCTGCAAATGTTGTTCTAGAAAATGCAGAAAAACAATTAAGTATTTTAGAGAATACGGATGAAGATTTGTTACAACAACAGGAGATGATTGAATCTATTCAATTCCTAAAGCAACAAAGAGTCTCATTTGAAAAGAACATGTTAGTTGGGAACTTGGAAAAGTTCAATAATGCTAACGACTTAACCATTGTTGAAGGAAATATTGAGGAATATCGTGATCATACGAATCCATTAGGATCATATTCACAATTACAGCAATCAATTATTTCTTCAGCAGAAAAGGTTCAAGATCTAGAAGCATTTTATACGGAATATAGCATTGAAAATAATGACTTTGTTGCTGAATTACAAAGTATAAATAAAATGATACAAGAAGCTAAAGTTGATTTATTTGCCAAAGTTTTAAATTTAAGAATCCAGGATTATATTGATCATCGCCATAGTTCTACAGAGGACAAAGTTAAGCATATGGTAGAAGGGTTGGATACTACAATTGCTATAGCAGAAGATTTAGTAGATTCTTCAGATTTATTAGCTCCTGATTCAGAATCTATTACAAATTTAATAACTGCTATTGAACAAGCAGCAATTGTATTGGAAGGTCAAGAGCCTGGTACAGGAGTTGAAGAGCCAGGCACAGGAGGCCAAGAGGCGCAAATTCAACTGTTTAGTGACAAAGTGGCAGTTATAAAAAATATAGATATGCGTAGTGTACTTGCTTTTGTAAATGGAAATAAAAAACCTGTACAAGCTGCATCAAAGGCTTTACTTGAAGCAGAAAAGGCTTTGGAAGAAATAACGGATGAAAGTGTGTTACTTACACTCGTAGACGATATTAAAGTTCTAAAGGAAAAGAGATTAGAATTCCAATATTTCCTACTAGAAAGTTATTTTAAATTAGCTGAAAGAGACTATTATGGTATTGATAAAGATGGAAGTCTTCAAAACGCTTCGTTAAGAAATGCTTACTTGAATAGCTTATATGATGTAAAGGATGCACAGAAAACATTACAAGATTTTTATGAATACCGCAATATAACAAATGATACTAATAAATATAAGGGAACCTTGGATACAATTAATATTGTCATAGCTAAAACTGAAGCAGAAATTTTTAGTAAAGAGTTAGAAATGGCAAATACAATTGATAAACACAATTGGGAATCAGATGAATTTTATGCAAGTATTAAAAATGTAGATAATATTAGTGAACTAGTTGAAAGAGCACAAGAAGTTGTTGAATCTTTAGATAGTTTAGGTCTCTCAGAGCAAAAATCAATGCTAATTAATAGTATTGAAAACATAAACGATGAGCAAACAATGGAAGTAGATTTGAGAATGAACCTTATTTTCGAAGAGTCTGAAACAGGCTTTACTAAGACTATGTATTTTCCTATTCCATATCCAGTAACTGTAAATGCTCATACAGATATTTTAACATTTTATCCTAACAGTGATATAACCATTAATAATGAAATTGTAGTACAGGCAGCTGAAAAAGTATCAGTAGATTTATTATTAGGGGAAAATAAATTTGAAATTGAAACTACCGATGGTACAGTATACGAAATAATTGTTCATAGAGGCTAAATAAGTTGAAGATCTATAACACAAGAAAGAGATAGTTTACAACAAAGTGCATCTGAAACGCGGAGTGCATTAATGTAATAGGATACTATTGATAAATACAATTGGGAATCGGATGTGTTTTTTTAGGTATTAAAGATGTAAATAATATTAGTGTACTAGTTGAAAGAGCACAAAAAGTTGTAGAATCTTTAGATAATTTAGGTCTCATAGAGCAAAAAACAATGCTGATTAATAGTATAGAACAAAATAGCAACAAAGCTTAATATGATTGGTACCACACATGTTTTTAATTATATGTGTGGTGTTTTTTTGCAATTAATTATTATTGTTCTATGTTGGATTAATTAACATATAATAACGGTTTCGACAGCTGTTTGAATGTAAAAGGGTGGAGAAGGTTTAAAGAGATAATAATATTATTGACATGGAGAATGCGTACATCTATAATAAAGAGACTGAATGGTCTTTTATTTAGAAAGGTGCTAATAAATAAATGAAAAAAGGTACAAAAACAAAACTAATGATTCTTCAAAAGTCATCCAATTTGTTTAATCAAAAAGGTTATATGACAGCAACAATTAACGATATAATGACTGAGACTGGACTGAAAAAGGGTGGAATATACAGACATTTTTCAGATAAAAACTCATTAATGATTGAGGCATTTCTTTTTTCAGCTAATATTCTGAAGAAACATTATGAAGATAAAATATCTATTAAAACTAACGGCAAAGAAAAATTAGCTGCTTTTATTGAGGGCTTTATTGAGCTTATAAATAACGAGCCATTAGCTGGTGGTTGTCCTATAATAAACGCTTCTATAGAGATGGACAATTTAGACAACGATGATATGCTAAGTCACATTCAGGATTCGATGAAATATTTAATACAACTATTAAGTGAGATTATAGCAAAAGGCCAGGAAAATGGTGAGTTTTCAACTGAGGTTGATGCTGAGCTCAATGCAGTTTTTATTCTTTCATCTTTAGAAGGGGCATTAGCAATGAGTAAGTTATTTAAGGATCAATCTTATGTGAGAAATGTAGCCAATCGTATTATTGATTCTCATTTAATATAATAGTTTAAGTTTACGGCATTTCATGTCGTTTTTTTATAACACATTTTGAGACCGAACGGTCTTTAATTTATCTTTGAATAGGAGTGAAGTCTGAATGAAAAACGAAAAATTTAAAAATCATCCGACCGTAATAAATTATTACACAAATCAACAGAGGGATAATGATAAAAATGAAAATAATCAGGCCCTTGATTTGGATTGGCTAAAGAATTTAGCAATTAGATGTGGGGCTGACGATGTTGGAATTGTATCCGTAGACTCACCCGATTTATTGGAACAAAAAAGTGAAATTTTAGAATTATTACACGATGCTAAAACTTTGATTAGTTTTGTCTGCAAAGTGAATAGGGAGCCTGTTCGTTCCCCATCAAGATCAATTGCAAATACTGAATTTCACCATACAATTGATAAAACTAATGAAGTGGGGCATAAAATAGCATCTGAGCTTGAGGAAATGGGGATTAGGGCAATGAATACATCATCTTCATTTCCTATGGAAGTTGACAAAGAAGGTAAGCCATGGATTATATCTCATAAACCAATTGCTGAAGCAGCAGGATTAGGGAAAATCGGTTTTAACCGACTTGTTATACATCCTAAGTATGGAAATTTCATTTTGTTAGGTACAGTAATAATTAATAAGGATGTGAATAACTACTCTGAGAAATTAAACTTTAATCCTTGCTTTGAGTGTAAACTTTGTGTTTCAGCATGTCCTGTGGGAGCTATAGAACCAGATGGCAGCTTTAATTTCTCTTCATGTTTTAACCACAATTACAGAGAGTTCTTTGGAGGATTTAATGATTGGGTTGATCATGTTGTAACGAGTAAAAATCGAGAGGAGTATCATAATCATTTTACGATAGGTGAGACTTCTTCAATGTGGCAAAGTCTTTCCACCGGCGCAAATTATAAAGCAGCTTACTGCATGTCAGTTTGCCCGGCTGGAGAAAATGTAATAGGGCAATATATTGAAGATAGGAAAGGATTCATAAAGGACGTAGTTAAGCCCTTACAGAAAAAAGAGGAAACTCTTTATATATCTAAAAATTCAGATGCTATAGAGTACGCTAAAAAAAGATTTCCTAATAAATCAATAAAAATAGTTTCTAGTGGACTAAGAGCAACCACAATTAAAACTTTCAAAATATTTTTACCTGATTTATTTCAAAAAAATCGTTCGAAGGGTTTGCAAGCATCTTACAATTTTGAATTTATTGGAAATGAAGAGGTTTGCTTTTCTGTAGAAATAAAAAATAAAACGATTAAAGTAAAGGATGATCTATTAGAAAATCCAGATGTCAGAGTAACAGCTGATAGTGAGACGTGGGTAAAGGTTCTTAATCAAGAGAAAAGTTTAATTCAAGCACTGTTGTTCGGGAAGCTTAAGGTGTCAGGTCAAAAAAAATTATTACTACAATTCAAAAAATGTTTTCCATCTTAATGAAAAGAAATTTAATTAGTTCACCTTTTCAAAAAAGGAATTGTCTTTTTTAGGAAAAAGATCTATTAGACTATAAGGTCAATGAACGAGTAGTAGTTATTCAGTTTATATAATAGAAGAATCTATGTTCAGATGGATATGAAAAGACTACGGGATCTAGTTTTTTATAGGGTAAGGGAAAAAAGAATAATGATATATGATATATTTAGAAGATTTTAAGAAATAAATGATAATTGCCCAATGATGAATTATCTAATATTGAAAGGTACATTTATTATAGATTTATTTTCACCTTTTGTAGATTTTCATCCCCCTGCCAAAACAAGATTATTTTCTGCAAAACACTTTAAAATATGACATATGTCATCAGCAAAAGTAAAAACAATGGCTTACAATAACGGGAACCTGTTTGTATCTTATTATCAGGGGAGATTTAGGTGTATCATAAATCAGCAGGGTTCAAAGTTGGTTTGTTTGCATCATTATTGGTCCTATTGTTAATCTTATTGCCAATAGGGTTAGTTAGCTATTTTTTATACGGATTTGAAGGACTCAGTATTTTTCTTCTTTCGTCTATTGTACTTGATTATATTGCCAGTTTTATGGAAAGGCTATACAATCGGCAAAAAATAGCTGGAGTAAAATTGTAAAAAAAGCTTTAAATGGTACCTTTCAGAAAATGGTATATCGCATAAAAATAGTACTTATTGTATATGTTTTATCGCTTGGAATTGGGTGTAAAATTAGTCTTTTTATAATCTTACTTTATAAAGATAAGCGAGCGATAGACGACTTTAACGTATGAACATATGTAACTCATGATAAGCATGAAGAATTATTAAAATAATAATTAATATGATCGTAAATTGGGGTAAACCTTAATCGGTTGATTCAAGTATTAGTAACTTAGCTGTTGGTAATTTCACTGCGGATAAATTTTTATAAAAAAGACCGAAAATCTTTTTTAGTGGAAAGATACCAATGCCAGATGAACTAAGGCAAATTGGAGAATGTGATCTCAAAAGGCATTTCCTTTTAAGTGAAAAGAGAATTAAAACGGAAAGGGCGTGGGAAGCTTTTACTACACAGTAAAATATGAAAATAATAATATATAACAAATCATACCTATGTAGCATCATCTAGAGCAGGTTGGTTAACCCTAAAGAGTTTGGAATAGATTCATTTTTATTCTCCTTGATTAATTAGGGGTTGACGCATTTGTCGTATATTTGTACAGACATGAAATTTTCCTGCTACAATTCAATCACATAAAATAATCCAAGGATATTAAAGTACCTATATTTCGTGAAAATAGGGACTTGGAACTTCAATCACGGTACAATTCCTATAATATTCCTTCATTCAGTAGTAGTTTAAATATTAAATCCACATTTTGTAGGTGATAAGTAACTTAATCAAACACGGTCTTATTCTTAAGCAAGATTACTAAAATAAAATGGTTTTATTTAAAAAAGGGGAGAGCAGTTTGATAATAATTGATGACATTAAATTAAAGCAATCCTTTATTTCACAATGGTCTATTCATAATATGTTACCAGAAGAGATTATTTCAAAATTTATATTATGTAAGTATGGCAACGGGGAGTTAATTATTGATTCTAAAGATAACCTTAATGATTTATATTTTTTAGTAGAGGGGAGAGTAAAAACTTATTTAATAAATCAGGAAGGTAAAGTGTTTCTTTATAAATTTTTTAACCCACTTAGTTTATTTGGAGAATTAGAATATATAACTAATCAATCAAGATGTTCTTTTTATCATGAAACAATCATGGAATCTTATGTTCTAAAAATAACAAGCACTCATTTAGCCCAGTTGAATGATAACGATAATCTTAAATTTTCGAAATATTTAAATGGAATTTTAGCCCATAAACTTGCATCCACAACGGATTTATTAAGTCTTTTTGTCTATAGTTCATTAGAAGAAAGACTAGCAAGTTACCTATTTCATATAAGTGAGGAAATAGGCAATTTTCAATCAAGTTATACTGTAAAATTTAATGAATTAGCTCATCTTCTAGGAACGAGTTATCGACATCTTTTACGTACACTCAAAAAATTAGAAGCCCAGGGTTTGCTTATGAGAGAAAAAAGCAGGATAAAAGTAATAAATGAAATGAAATTGAAGGAAATGGTTATTGTGGATTTATATGAGTAACCTTTTACTTATAAACAACTGTAGCTATAGCCTCTTAAATTAACTTGGAAATTGAAAGATGGTTTTTACGAAGATTTAGTAAAGTGGGTGAAACATATGGAAAAATTAATAAGTTTAATTCAAAAAAGAAAAAAGTTATTTTGGTTCATTACTATATTTTATATCGTATTTAATGGATGTTTTATGTTTCCAATTAATAGAGGAGTGATAAATACTGAGGGCTCTTTAGATTCTTTTTTATTTGTAGTTATAATTGCATATGTGGCAATAGCAGCGTTTTTTGTAGGGTTGCTAAGAAAAAAAGTATTGACAGTTTTTCTCATTACCTTCTTTTTAAATGTCGTTGGTATGGGTTTTAGGTATATCTTAGAGTATGGTGAAGTATCTAATACTGTCAATTTTATAACTAGCAATATATTCTTCTCGGTATTAGTCATACCTCTTTTTGTTACATTGGTTTATTTTGTATTTACATATGAATCTAAATTGGACAAAGGGAGGGGGGTAGCAGCCAGTTTTCTATTAAGCAAGTCGTAATAAATAAGGAAAGAATTGATCTTCAGGATTATTTGATCAGTATCAGTATCTCTCCCATTGACTTTTTGTAGGGTTTAAAAATAAGATGTATATGGTGATCTCTTATATATCGTTATCATAATATGTATCGATAATTAGCTACATATTCATTTTTTATTTTTTTCAAGTATTACATCTACTAATTCATTTCTTTTTAGCTTTTTTTAGCAGGCAGTATACAAAAGAAGAAATTTTGAAGACTATGGGGCTACTTCGATAAAAAAGATAAATATATATTTAAACAGTTTTTTTCATTCCTATCAACAATAGGCTAATTTCATATAAAACTAAGGCAGCACCCCATATATGGGGTGCTGCCTTAGTTTTATATGTTTTTGAAGGGAGTAAAATTAGTATGTGATTATTGGTAGAAATATAACCCATGATAAGTTTGATTAATAATTATTATAAGTAAAGTGAGTAAGATAGACTTTGTAATAGTAATATTATTAATTATTTTTTGGAGCAAATGCTCATTTGGTCACAGCATGAAGATCAACATGTAAGAGCGACTTTCAAGTAAGGGATGTCGTGCAATATAGCCTTGGAACATTGCTTTAAGAAACTTGAAAATGATCCATCACCTGTTTTATCTATTTTTGAACATTCTAAAAATCATTTATTTGAATATGTAAGGAAAAGTGTTGCGAAAAATTTATGATATATCAAAAGGTCGTCCTGATGTTGTTAAACATATTGCGTTGTATAGTTGGTTTGGGCAAAATCCAAACACAAATTAGATAGTAAAACATGGTTGTCGTAAATTGTTGAAGAAATGTGAACGAGATGCTTAGGAAGATAACGATGACGTTCATAATATAACTATAAAACATTCACATTTTTAAACTACAAAAATGTTGTAGTAAGAAGAAATCTAAAGGTACCTCAAAAAAATTTTTAAAACTATAAAACTTTTTTCAAAAAAAATTTGTATTTTTCAAAATATATAAGGTTCCTAACTCCTATTACTAATAGGCTGTATTGGATATTGAAATAATGATATAAGGGGTTTGTTATCAAAATAATATACATTACTACAAGCGAGGATTTGGCATCATAACAGCAGTTACCTCATCGAATGGAGAAAATTGATAATAAATCATTATGTGACTAAAATAAGGACTTTCTGCTCTTTCATTATCTTCAGTAAATAGAGTATAAGGTCAGTTTTTGTGGTAAATTTCGGTACCTAAATAAAACATGACATATGTCATCTACGGTTTTAAAAAAATCATTTATGATGAGTCATGTGAGAATGAGAATGTAGTTTATTCAAAAGGGAATGTTGTCGAATACCATTATCCGGATAATAACATTACTGAAAACAACCCGCCCTCACAGTTAACGGATTTTTTACATCAAGCTTTTGAGAATAGGAAGGAGAATGAAGTGTGAAGAAAACAACAAAATATATAGTTTTATCTGGAATCATGATGGCTTTGCCATTCACTCAAGAAGCACAGGCGGAAACAAATATAAATACGACTCTGCAACAACAAATTGTACAAGCTGAAAAGGTAGGCCTAAACATAGAGGCAACTTCAATTGATTCAATGACCCCTCAATCGTATGAAGTAACATTTAATAGTGATGATTATAGTGAGGTTACTATTTTTGTTGAAAGTTTTTATGATAGTATTGATATTTATGATATTGATACTGACGACTTAGTAAAATCTTTTAACTTAGAAGTATTAACAGCGCTTAGCGATAATGTACAAGTTGATGGGGAAGTTTATGTATTTACCGCTTTCAAAGAAGGCCAAGGATTCAAGGTGCTAATAAACAGATATGAAACGAATAATGAAGGCACAGAAGCGGAAGATTCAGTTACTTCACCTGAAGAGACTCCAGTTGAAGTAGTAAATCAACCAGTAGTGTCAGATGACTTACAAAATAAAATAGATGAATTAGAAGAAGCAGTTGCAAAGGATTTAACTATTTTAGAGAATCTAGAAGAAGCAGAAAATCTTCTAAATGAAGTACACAATGAAAGTGATGCTTCTGAATTAAATACAGAAATTCAACAAAAATTAATTGCAGCAGAAACAACAATTAAAGAAGCAATAGCACAGGTTGAAATTAATAGATTGCAAAAGGCAACGATTGATCTTAGAGATGGTTACAACGTTGCTTATACTCCTGATGGAGCTTTATATACTGAAGGATCTGTCTATAAGAGGTTATTAAATGAAAGATTAGCAGCTACAAAAACAGCTAAAGATGCTTTAACAGCATACTATGCAACAACAAGTGTTGAAGAAAACATAGAGTTGCAAAATAATTTAACTAAAATCGTTGCTGTAGCAGAAGGTTATAGTAAATTAAGAGAACTAGAGATAGCAACTATATTTCAACAAACAGCTGTTACTGTTCAATATACAGAAGCTGTGAAAACTACTCTGGATGAAGCAATACTCGCTCAAGAAAACTTGGAAGCAGTGTTCCAAGGAAATGACATTAAGCCAGGGACACAAATATTGTTGGATAACTTAACTAATGCAATAAGTGTAGCACAGCAGTTACTTGGAAATGGAAGTGAACCAGACCCAGGTACTGAGCCAGATGAAACTAATCCAACAGAACCAAATCAACCAGACCCAGGTACTGAGCCAGATGAAACTAATCCAACAGAACCAAATCAACCAGATCCAGGTACTGAGCCAGGTGAAACTAATCCAACAGAACCAAATCAACCAGACTCAGGTACTGAGCCGGATGAAACTGATCCAACAGGATCAAATCAACCAGACCCAGGTACTGAGCCAGATGAAACTGATCCAACAGGATCAAATCAACCAGACCCAGGTACTGAGCCAATTGAAACTGATCCAACAGAAAATGATAATATCCCAACAGATCAAACACCAGAAACGACAATAGGTGATTTTAATTTTAAAGCAAGTCAATTTTATAAGGCATTAAGAGCTAACTTATTTACGTATTACAATACAAGTGAAGGTAGAGTAGCACCTAACCTTGTTACAGCAGAAGAAGCTTTATTAGAGTTAACGAATGCGACCTTCTATCTTTCTGAACAAAATAAACTTAATTTTGCGGAAGCAATCCTAGACATTGAGTCAAAAGAAAAATACCTTAAAGGTGTGCGTGCGAGTTTTGAAAAATCCGCATTAACTGAAGCACTTCAGATTCATTTAAGGGATACACGAGTTACGCAAGTATTTATTGGTGAATATCAATCGACATCTCAAGCTTTATTAGAAACAAGACTAGAAGTAGCGAAAAAAGCACAAGATTCATTAGCAGAATATTTTACTGTTGATAATCATAAAACTTTAAATGATTTGACTAAAATGATTGCGATAGCTGAAGCGAGAAGTGCATCAAGACAATTAGAGATGGTAATTAATTATAATGCTAAATCGTCTACTTATCTAGAAAGTTTAAATACGACTCTGGAATCAGCAACATCTGCAAAGGAAAGATTAGAAGAGTTATTTGAAGGTCAAATAATTAAATCAGCTACGCTAGAAATCTTAACTAACTTACAAGATATCACCCAAGAAGCAGAGGATATGAAAGAAAGATTATCTTAAGTAAGTACACTTTCCTTGTATTAGTGTAATGATAGTGAAGTTTCTATAGTCTCCCAAAGTCAACTAATTCATGATATTTTAATGAGTTAGTTGACTTTTTTTGTTTAGTTATATTGTTAAACATTCGGTCGGTGCAGTCGACTGTAGAAAAATCGAATAATGTAGATGGATTTGAGGTTACTATGGTCTCGTTAATGTTCGTTCTTTCCTCTTTTATCGGTTCTATGATTATGAGCATTAATGTATATACTGTTTCATCAAAGTTAAAAAAAGACTTTAGTAAATGGTCAATCTTTTCAGCAGTACAAGTTATTAATGTGGAACAGCGATTATTTTAACAAGATTCACCTTATTGTTCTTACGCATTTTCAATATTGAATTGGACACTGCGCTAATTGAGACAGGGGTATTACAATTATTAGTGTATTTCTCCTTCTTAAGCTTAACTCAAATGTTTGTAGTTATATTCGGTTCTGCTGGTATGTTCTTTAATATTCTTTTTCTTTCGTTACAATTAGTAACTTCAGGAGTAATCGTCCCGAAAGCGATGTTGTCTAGTTTTTATCAAACGATTGGTTCCTACTTGCCAGCAACATATGCATCAGAAAGGTATTATACAGTTGTCTATGGTGGAGAAAGTTCTATAACAAATATTTTTAATTTATTGCTTATCTCTGCAGTGACCCTAGTAGTTATATTAGTTGAAGTAATTCCATCACTCTAATATTAGCATGATAATACTGTCTTATTCTCGAATCATTGGATTAAATTTCTATGATTACTACAAAAAATACATAACATGACATATGTCATTTCAAGTAAAAAGATAATCCATAAGTAGTTCCAGTTTTTCAGAAATGAAAAGCTGGAACTTTGTTGTTTTATCTAAAGATCTTTTGATATTTTAGACATATTTCTCTAATAAGATGTACACCCAGACAAATAATATATAAGAAGCATATAAAATAGATTACTAAAAATTAACTTGAAAAAAATGAAGCTAAATTTTGAAGGTGTCCGTCTAATGTTTGTATGTGATATAGGAGGAGGTGTAAGAAATTGATTAAGTTAGTCGAACAGGCTCAAAAAGGAGATGAGAATGCTTACTTAAAACTATTTCAACTTTACAAAAAAGAAATCTATCAAACGGCTTTTATTTATGTAAAAAAGGAAGAGGACGCTTTAGATGTTGTTCAGGAAACTGCCTTTCACTCATTTAAGTCTATAAAAACTTTAAAAGACCCAAAATATTTTAAAACATGGTTGATGAGAATTACGATAACTTGTTCTATAGATTTGCTTAGGCAGCGTAAAAAGGTCATTCATTTAGATCATTGTATTACTGAAGAAATAATTAACGATGAGGATAAAAATGTACCTCAGTACTTCAATTTGAGGTAATTAATAAAATAGAAAATCAAACAAAAGAAGAAATTGATCTTGTACTTAAGGAAATGGAAGAAAATTATAATGTAGTTCCGTATTCTATCCATTACTTAGATAGAGTTAACATTAATGAGGTTACGTTAGTAGTAGTATCTACCAATGAAACCCGCAGTGATAAAGAGATCACTGAATTGTTTAACAATATGTTACAAACGAATGGTCAAATATTAGTTAACATTGTTGATGCTAAGACTCTAGCAATGAAAAATCTTTTCTATCATTATATTGTAGGATACCTAAATGAAGGATTTGAGGAAAAATCAGAGCTTGAAGTTTCTAACATAACATTGAATTAAGATAATGATCAAATCACTGTAGTTACAATTATTCAAAGTTTGGATAAAGATGCTGAAATCAATGCAAAACAAATTGAACAAATTATTATTGAATTCTCCCAATCAGAGGAAGCTGCAGCATTTGTTGAAGAAGTATATGAGTTTCTAATAAGTAAGTTTGATGATGAGGAACCATTAAGTAAAGATGTTTCTCAAATATTTGACGTAGTTGATTTAAATAAGGATAAGAGTCGAATTAATTAGTATCTAAGAATAAGTTTAGGACTACCACCAATCAACTAATATACAGTAAGCAATGAGGTGCAGTAAGTTTGAGGTATAAATTTTGGATTATATTTGTATTTATCATTTCGATAGTCTTAATCTCCTCTGAAATAAGAGGAGCAGAAAAGATAGAAGTACCTGTTTTAATGTATCATACATTCGATGTTGAAGGGAAATTTAATTCCATTAACACCACTCCAGATAGATTTGAGGAACAAATCAAGAAGCTGAAAGAAGAAGGCTACTCAACAATCACATTGGAGCAATTTGTTAACTATGTAAATGGTAATGCTGGTTTGCCAAAGAATCCAATAATGATAACAATTGACGACGGTTATGAAAGTGTCTATACCGAAGCTTATCCCATCATAAAAAAGTATAATATTAACGCCACAGTGTTCCCGATAGGAAGCGATGTTGAATCTGGAGAAAGGTTTGACCTTCCTATGATGGATTGGGGTCAAATGAAAGAAATGTATGATGAAGGGTTAGTAGAGATACAAAGTCATACTTATGATTTACATTGGAGACTTAATAACGAGGCAGGAAAAGAAGCATTAGTGTATCCATATACTAAAGATGGGAAGAAAATGAGTGAAAGTCAATTGAAAAATAACATAATGACGGATCTAAAAAAGGCAAAAGCTACTATCGAATCTAACATTGGCAACAAAGGTGTGACACGTTGGCCTATAAGCTTTTCTTGAAAGTGAAAAGGTCGGTTATATATTTTTAACTAACTATTGTTTCGAATTATGAAATGAAGGAGTTAACCGCCCTGAAGCATAATCGCTGAGACTCCTACATGCATTAACTAAGCCAAATGAATTAATGTATGAAGCTAGGTGAAGTCGGCAGAAGTACATCCCAATGCTGAAAAGTAATGGAAGTATGATATGCCGGGCGTCTATAAAAACATCTATGGTGAGAATGATTCAAATGAAACTGACGAACCTTCGAAGGTACGCATCTAGAGCCAAAATGGTTAGGAATAACCATACTGTAATAGCAGGGTCTGTGAGGATTAGTAAGATTTTTTGTTATGAAAATCCTTAATACCAAAAAGGGGTATTCAAGCAGACAGGTGTAAAGAAGGCACCTAAAGGTGTATGTATAGATAGAGACAATGGAACGTGGGAAGCGGTTGACGTGGAGGATTTGGCTCCTGTGAAGCGGTTCTATGGAAAAGGTGTGTCTATAACATAGATTGGCAATCGTGAAAGTGGTGGCATAGTATTGTTGAAACTATAGAAATATAGATGAGAGAAGGCCACTAGTCTGATTAATAATAATAATATTCTATCGGCAAACAATCTTGTTGAGTATCAGTAGATGAAGTCCTTTACCCAACTATATACAGTTATATCTTTAAATTCTTCCATCTGTCTTAGAGTGTATACTATTTTACTACTCTATCAACTTAATATTAATAGAGATAATCTTCAACTGGCAATAACGATTTCATTAAGAAAGTAGTTAGTTAGCATTCAAGATTGGTACTCGATTCAATTTCATTAATTAACAGAATCAGTAATTTTTTTAAACTAACGGAGCGTGGAGGACCTAGAAAACAATCACTGCCTGTGATAAACCCTCAATGTCTAAGTAGGACTGATGAATTAACTAGTAGTCTTTCATCAACTTGATCATATCCTAGTCCCAAATCATTAAGAACAATATGAAAATATCATAATTTAATGATGTACAAATTGAGAAAATTAAACAAACTGAGTTTAACAACTAAAATAGAATTATAATCAGATGGAACGCCGTATGAAGGGAAACTTTCACGTATGGTGTGAAGCGGGGGAAAAGGTGGAGATAGCATCAAAACCTTACCTATCGCTATTAATAGCATTTGCATATCCGTATGGTGCTTATAATTTGGCGGGAGAGAAAACAGTAGGTAATATCCACCAAATGGCTTTTACTACGGAAGAAGGATTAAATTCCGAAGGGCATAACCCTTTAAGAATAAAACGAATCAATATAAATGATAATCTTTCTGGTGATGATATTATTAGGAAAATTAAGTCATTAAGATAAGAAAATGTCATATAAGTGTTTTTTCAATCCCACTAACCTTTTATGAATCCAGGCCAATCTCTGGATTCATACTGTTTTACATCTCCTCCTAGCCCCTGTCTATCTTGTAGTGTCATAGCTTTGCTTTGTTATACGAGGGTAATGCTTCAACCAGCCTCAAACATGTTTCTACAAGTAGGAGGTGAACAGTATTGCCGACAAGATCGATTTTCAATGGCGCTAATCTGAAATAAAGATTAGTGCCTTATTTATATTTGGGGCAGATTTCTGGAGTAAGGGCGAGTGGACAGATAGCATTGTATATGGAATGCTGGTTTCGGATTTGGGAAACCGAGAGCTGTAGAGGAAGGACAAACCCAATATTGGGGTATTGATATCCCATATATAGAATGCAGCCGAGTGGAAAGCGATATAAATCAGGTGCCCAAATAAACCAAACAGGTGGGGACTACGGGAGAAGTGTATCTCCTTCTTATTTAGAAGACGTTATCCGAAATACCCAACCTGTTCATCAAAAGAATGGGAATCTGTCTTATACATCTGAGAGTTTGCAAGTAATAACTAATAAAGATGGTGCTGTAGTTACTGTAATTACAAGGTAGGTTCTAATAATATGGAATACAAAACCAAACTTATTCAACTGTGTGAAAAATTCAAAAGTAAAGAATACGATCTAATCGAATTTCAAAGAAGATTAGCAACTGCAATTTTTCCAGAAGAACTATTTGAATTACAACAGTCGGTATTAAATGATCTAGAAGAAATTCGTTTTACTGAATTAGAGGAAAATTTTTATTCTAGCTTATTAAAAATAATTGCTAAAATACAAATCATCTATAGATAATATTAAAGAAATGGGGGAATTCCTTGTATAATGGGGTTCCCCCATTATTTACATCAACTTATAACCACTTATCATAGCCTTATTTAAAAATGGAGATCAAGTAACAGACTGTTTTTGAAGCTAAAATCATACAAACTTTTAGAAGAACACAAACTATGAAGACATTAAAGATTTGGGATGAAACAATAGTAGTTACATACAATAAGCTGCGTGATGGCGCACTAAAAATATCAAACGGTTGGGTGGGAAAAAATGATAAAAGAACAATTGAAGTCCATCATATTACAGGGTGAATTCACAAAAGCAAAATCTTTGGCAGTGGACATTTCTAAAGAAGACTTAGAAGGCTTATTATTAGAACAAGCTTATGAAACTGAGAATATGTCAATCTATCATTTTGTATTACATCTACTGAAAGAAGAGGAGTCTGTTCAATTACATGAGTTTGCAATAAATGCAATCAGTGTTTTATATTCAACTGGACTTATTGAGTTTCTTTTGAAATCTTTCATGATTATAAAAATAAATATAGTGTTTTATTGCCTCTTTCACTTCTTTAGGTTTTTTATAAGTAAAGAGATTAAAACATTCAGTTTTTAAGTGACTAAAAAAACTCTCCATACTTGCATTATCCCAGCAATTACCTTTTCTAGACATACTTACTTTCATATTGTATTTCTTAAGTAGTTGGTTATAATTATGGGATGTATATTGGTACCCTTGATCACTATGAAGAAGAGTACCTTGTACATTCCGTTTTTTTACTGCTTTATGAAGAGTATCCATAACCAGTTTATAATCATTCTTTTTACTTATCTGGTATGACACAACTTCGTTGTTGTAGAGATCCATAATGGCAGACAAATATAATTTCTGGCCATTGAAAATTAAGTAGGTAATGTCAGTTACCCACTTTTCATTTGGTTTAGAAGCATGAAATTCTCTATTTAGATAATTGTTTGAAATCAGATAAGCTTCTTTCCTTCCATAATAAGGTCGTTTCTTCCTAATGACAGATTTAATACCAAGATCCTTCATTAATCGTTGGACTCGTTTATGGTTTATATGAATTTCATATGTAACTTTTAACCAAACTTGAATCCTTCTATAACCATATATACCTTTATACTTACGGTGACACTCCATTATTTTTTTCTTAATTTCTTTATCCTCTCTTTGCTTTTCCGAAGGAAATGTCTCACGTTCTAACCACTTGTAATAACCACTTCTAGATACTTCCGCCACAAAGCATAAAAGATGAATTGAATAATTCATTTGAGCTAAATCATAAATGATCTGATATTTATTATTCGGTGATGTGTTCATTCCCCCTTTTCATCGATAAGAGCTTTTTTAGAAATTCATTCTCTGCTTCTAATCGTTTTATTTTCTGTTTTGGATGTTCGTTGCGAATATGAGTGACTTTACTAAACTCTTTTTTTCTTCCTCGCCATTCCCGTAGTCCTCTTGTTCCTTCATTATTGTAATGATTGACCCAGCGTTGTACATTTTTACGATGTATGTTAAATTCCCTAGCAACTGCAGAATAGCTCTTTTTGATTTGGTACTGTTCTACAACTTTTTTCTTAAAGTTAATATCATAAGTTTTTCTATCTTTCTCCATAAAAAAATCCCCCTTATGGTAGACAAGCATACTGCGCTTTAATGTATGTGTCTACTATAAGGGGATCATAACAATGTAGCCTAGGCTTTTTTTAAAACTGTCCTTTACAAAGGGTACACTTTATGATAAGCGGAGCTTATTTTTATTTGTAAAACTTGATTAATTCTTATTCTAATTCTTTACTTAGCACTGTTCATTCTTCTTTACATCCATATACTCATTTAACTTTTTGTTCACCATCGAATCTTCTAACTATGTGATAGAACTCGTTTTAACCACAACGGGTGAGTTACCAGCGTGTATAAATATTAAATTATGTGCTTTTACATCAATGATAGATCAAGTACCACTATCTCCATAAGTCACCTAAGCAAGTTTTCTATCTGGCGAGAAGATAGACTTTAAAAATCAAAATCTAGAAGCCATTCCGATTGGTAACGAAGTAAGTTACGCTATGTGTTTTCACATCAATCACAGCCGTCATCAAAATTACCACCTCTTTTTTGAACTTGATATTATAATGATATGGATAAATGAAGTGGTCAATTCTTTCTATGCAACAGAAGTGATAGCGAGCTGATTATTTCTAATTATATACAAATGAAAAATTTGAACTTTTTCATTTTACTTTATCAAAATCTACATTGCGGTATATCGTAGCTTAGCTCCCTTTACCCCTAATTCCCCTTTTTCAGAAAATGTGCAAAAAGACCCGTAACTGAATGTGATTTTTCATCACTCAAATATTTACCATCGTAAAACAGTCATACTCTAGCCTATAAAGTAATTGGATTAAAATCCAATGATTACTGAAAAAAATTCATAGATATACATGACATATGTCATTTGAAATTAAAAGATAATCCTTTAAATTAATTATGTAGGTTGGATTTATTAAATAAAGTTTTTCGACAAAAATTGAACTGAGGAGCAGTGTGTGTATAGTTTTTAGGGAGGATCGACAATACGAATAAAAGCTTAATATCTTACTATTTATTTTTGTTCATTGTATTCCGGTTTGTTTGGAGGGAGAAAAATATAACATTAAGAAAGCATCCCAAAACTTTATTCATTATTCATTAGTTAGCTAGTTTTATTATATCAGGGCTTCTTATTTACCTGAAGAAGAGTATTGCTAAATTATCAGTATTGAGATGACTGTCATTGAACTTAGAACGGAGGGGTTATGATTTTAATTCTTTTGGGTTTCTTAACATTTTTCGGTACCGCTATATTATTATTGATTTTATGTGGAGGGATAATAATTTCTTTCGTCAAAAAGAAACCTTTTCCTAAAAAATTACTGATTACAACATTGTCAGGGGTTATTTTGGTTTCTTCAATTTATTTATTTGAAACATACTTTTTTACCTTTAGTGAAATTAATAGAGAAAACATCCAAAAGGGACCTGGACCTGTAACATCACCCACTGAAGAATTTACAGCTAGTGCTTATTATGAACCATACGGTGGTGCAGCAGGTGGTGTTAACGTATGGGTTGAAATCACAAACAATTATGGGGAAAATAAAGTTCAAACTGTATATTATAGTGATGCAAAAAGTAATTTTTCTATGAAATGGATGGATGAAGATACACTGTATATTCTAAATGCGGAGCCTGATTATCCAAGTTCAAATAGAAGTATCCAGTTAGAAATCGGTAAAGAAATTTATCACGAAAATGGTTTGGCTTGTAAAAGTTTGTTAATGAAAAACAAATATGAGATTTGCTACCAAAACTAATGCTCTCTTTTTGCACTAAAGGGTTGCATTCAAGGGAGCCATTAAGTAGGTTTGTTTGAAGATGTTGATAATAACATTCCAGTTTAGAACTTTCGGTAGCAAGAGATGACAATTATTTTGATGAAGTTTTATCAGCCTTAAAAGATATCCATGATAAAAACCCTACAGTTGAACCTGGGGATATTGGGATTGTCTTCCTCGAAAATAATGACAAGAACTATGATCTTGCTGAGAGGTTAATTATTAGTGTTTACCAAAATTTTGTTTTTTCAGCTATTAAAGGATATAAACTAAAAAACAAGCAAAAAGATACTTTATTCATAAGTAATCGAAACAATATCAAAAGGCATAGAGTTTCCCTTTATCATAAAGTTAATATGACGAGGAATTTGAGTTAGCATCAAATTCAATTAGAACAAAAAATCATTTTATTATGCTTTTATTATAAGCTATCCCCATACTAAGATACGGAGAAATACTGGAAAAACCATCTGATGATTACATGTTACTAATAATTGACAAAATAAAACGGTTATTTTTTGTAATTTCAAATAAGATATCTTCCTTTAACTTTCCTTTTAATATTGAAGTTAACCCTGAGTCAGTAAAACAAGTGAATTAAAGAGTCTTAATCTATAATTTATTCATGCACAAATGATTAATGATAGTATATGCTCCTTTTTGCTTTTGTCATATTTGTCCGTTTAAGCAAATTCACCGATTTTCCCCTCCTTTAGAACATGTCCTTGCCAACCCATTGATATAACAATATCCTCTATTATGTTCATTATACTGTTATGATTTTATAGAAACATAATCTTGCTAGAAGTTATATATTAAACCATATAGTTGTCATAAGTATATATTTTAGTTATGTTGCGGGTGAATTTTGAAGATATAATCAGTGTGAGTATCTATTAAAAGTTGTGGGCAAGCCTAATTCCTAGGGTAGAATTTGTCTACCAATATACAAGTTTAGACATAATTACGAGCTCTTTTTTAAAAGATTATTTAGTTTTATGTTAATATTTAACAATAATGTTGAAATTTTATATGACAGATGTCATTTATTAAATTATTTAGAATTTGATATATTTTAATAACATCTTAAAGAAATGGAGTGATAAATAATTGATGCGTAATTTTTGATAACGATATAAAGATAATCAAACCTTTTTATTAACAGAAAATACTGCATATTAAAAAATTAACAACTAGAAGAGAATAATTTCAAAAATGACTTTTATCTGGGCTTATTGTAACAACATAGGAGCTTTTCTTAAGGCAAATCGTGGTTCAGCAAAATTATGAAATATAAGGCATAATAATAGGCTACCAAAAATAGCAGGATGGTTAAGGGAGATGTGATGAACTTGGAAATTAAATACAGGAATGTTACTAAAACTTTTAGAAGGTTAAAATTAATAGGTATAACTTTAATTAGTATCATTCTACTTACATTGCTAGCAGGTTTTTTGTATGAAAATACTAGTTATAAAAATGTAAAAAACAGCTTTCCTCCTGATGGAGAAATGGTCAATGTCGGAAATCGAGAAATACATGTGAATATTCAAGGGGAAAAAACGAATAAGCCAACTGTTGTTATTGAAACAGGAGCTGGTTCATGGTCATATGATTGGTCATACGTCCAGAAAGAGCTATCAAAGTATACTGAAGTAATTACTTATGACCGAGCAGGATATGGGTGGAGTGACCCACATCCAAATGGATTTAATGTCGATACGACGATTGATGATCTAAATGAAATTCTCGAATATTTTAATATTGATACCCCTGTAGTATTAGTGGGCCACTCCCTTGGAGGACTTTATTCTCGTCTCTTTACAGATAAATATCCTGAAAAGGTTTCAGGTTTAATTCTTGTTGATGCACGAAATGAATATTTCACAGAAAAAGCTAAAGCATTTAATGATGTGATTTTTGATACACAAGACCAAACAAAATATCGTTTATTATCTAAATTTGGAATTATACGACTATTCGGGGAAGGGTTGATTGATGATAAAATCCCCGATTACCTTTCCACAGAAAAGCAGGTCAATGTTCAATTCGATTCTCGATTTTTCAAAATATACGATGAGGAACTTAAACAAATAAGAATATTAGAGAATTTACTAAAAGACACTAAACACTTAGATGATAAGCCTCTACTAATTCTTACACCAAGTAATGTAAATAAAGAATTGGTATTAGGTGCAATCGAATTAGGGTTTTCAGAACAAGAGGCGAATGTCATTGATGCCCAATGGAAAGAAACTCAAAGACAACAATCAGATATATCCAATAATAGTAAGTTTATTTTTGTCCCAAATAGCGGTCACAATATGATGTTTGACCAACCTGATGCAATAATTAAAGCTATTAGGGAGTTCTTCCTGCGATATATCGAATAATAAATTTACAATTCAAACATAGTGTCTAAAAGGAGTGATACATTTATGAGTTATTTTAAAATATACATAAGTGCTATACAGGGGACGAATACCTAAGTCAGTGATCTAAGTAGAACACCTACTAATGGAAGGTGGAGAAGTCCCTCTACAGTGGTTGATACAAATAAACAAAATCAATCGTGGTCCGGATATTTAGATGAAATATGCTAAATTGAAGTTGAAACTAGAAGTAATCGCTGAATAGAGTTTGGCCATGAATTGGTCAAATCGCTTAGAAATCCTGAAGCTACTAGGTTATTGCTCAATAATTATAACGGGTACACCAACTGTTGGACAATGACATTGTAATACTATTTAGATATATATGGAGCCACGTCAAAACCTGCTACTTCAATAACATGAGGTTTGTGACAAACGTTTAAGTAGTATCAGCTTGAGTGGGAGTGGTAGGTTTATTCTTTTAGTCCAACTCCCACTCATTGTTTAGAAAGCATTATTATACTATCTAGCGTACTATATCATTTAGATGTTTGTCTTATATTATGAAGAATATCTTATTCTACGTACTTGGATAAGATTTAGCAACTGAAATCATTTGACATCTACGGTACTACAAGTTAAAAGGAAAGGTATGATATATATGAAGAAAAGATCGGCTTTACTATTTATACTTTTAGTGTTTTTAATTAGCACTGTTGCTTGTAATAAAAAAGAAATAAATAATGAAGATATTCAGAAACTAGTATGGGGTTACAAAAAAGAACAGTACACTATTTCAAGTCCTTATGATCCTCCGACAGGACTTGAAATCTCTGATAAGGTAAATAAGTATTTATCAGAAGAAGCTTTGAATAAGCAAAATGAAAGCCGAATCTTTGAATTAGCACCTAACCTTGCTGTGAAATTGAGCGAAAGTATTGAATTAGTCGATGTTATTGTTGAAAAAGGGGTTGAAAATGATGATGGGACAACGGATTATCAATACACATTACAATTAAAGTTTGGTGAGGATGACATTGAGGAAGTAAGGGGTGAATTAAGTATTTCCAATAAAAAGGGGGTGAAAATCATTCGTGATTTTGACCACTTTAAAGAGATTTGGAAATCCTAAACTTTGAAATAATAATATATTTTCCTCTGAATTTTACTCTAAAAGAAAGCCAGTTCGTAACACTTACTTGAAGAAAACAAGTATTAATACTTCAGATCCAATGACTAAAGAAGTAGAAAAAAGATATTTAACTCATTGGAGAATCAACCTATATTATAAAGCGTCTCCAACCTCTCAACTGCTAAACTTAAAGAAGCATTCAGATTATTACGGATCTGAAAATATTAAGCAATTATCATTATATTAATTAATTCATCTAACATTATCATATCTCCTACTAAAAGACCAAAGTAGTAGGAAATCGAAAACTAGATGAAAAATTATTAAATCTATTATATAGTTTCAAAATATGTTGATGAAGGCATCCTCAAATATAAAACGAAAGGGGCCACGCATAATTGCACCGAATATAAACAAATTCACTGCCAACAAATAAGAAATTTTTCAAGTACTTAAATACAAATATAAAGAGAGGTGAATTTGGGTACTCTTAATTCACCTCTCTCATTTTTGCTAATTATGTCCTAGCCTTATCTTGAATTAAAAAAGAAAAAAATTATAGAATATAATGTAACTGATGAAGACAAGGAAAAATTTGGTCTCTTTTATTAATTATTTATAGCAAAGAGTATTGTATTGGAAAATTAGATCGTCAGATGAATCAGAGTTTGAAGAGTTAGTGGCAGACATACCAAATGAGGTGCAAAGTTTCATTAACTCAGAAGATATCAGGAAGACTATTAAAGATGACCAGTATAAAATAACTATAACAAGTAAAGATGATAAAGACGTAGTAATATTAAAGAATTTGCTTGAAGGATAAATATATTTGTGTAACTAGTTAAGCGCAAAGTTTATAAGGAGGGGTTCTTCTGTTACCTAAAGAGAAAGTTTTAATGGTAGTCCATAATATCGAAGTTGAACGCGGAGGAATGACGTCTGTAATGCTTAATCGCTCTAGAGCATTAGCGGAAAAAGGATATAATGTAAGCCTTGTAACTTTAGATGATAACAATAGATATCAGTCTATCTCCGAAGAACTAAGAAAAATAGGGCGATTGTCAGATAAAGTCGGTATTCTAAATGTTTATGATTATTATAAAGATCTTAATACAAGAAGTGGAGTTTCTGATGAACAATTAAGGTATTATGGTGAAGCTTCAGATATTTACGAAAAGGGATACGACATCCAATCGGATGAGTTACAGGCAAAATTTTACGCTAGATACTTTAAAGATGGAGTATATGTCAAATATAAAAAATGGAACAAAGATTTCACATTAAGCCATATAGATTACTTTGACAATCAAAGAAACAGAACATCACGAGAAATATTTAATAAGAAAGGTTATATCGAAAAAATAATATTCTTTAATGTAAATACCAATAAACAGCATCAAGTTATTTTCAAAACAGAAGACGGATTTACTTATTTAAATAAGTGGTTTAATCCTGAGAAAGGGAATCTTCAACAGCAATTTCTATTTACACGTGATACTAACCGTGTTTCTTTGTTTAAAAATAACATAGAATTGCATTCACGTTGGTTGAATGAGATCTGCGAAAAAGAAGAAAGCAAACCGTTTGTAATATGCGATGGCATAGGGTCTGCAGATAAAATTTTATCGATGGATAAAGCCTTAGCATATAGAATTTACCCTTTGCACACAAACCATTTTCAAGAGCCTTACACATTCGGAAGTGAGATAAAAGAGAAGCATAGAAAAATATTGACAAATTTGATTGATTTAGACTCATTAGTTGTCTTATCTGAAGATCACAAGATTGATATAACTAATCAATTTGGCAATTTTGGAAATGTTGATGTAATACCGAACTCAATAACTAAAAAAAATCATGACATAGTCAAAGATGACTCTCAAGAAATAGCGATTGTAGCTAGGTACGACAAAATAAAACAAATTGACCATGCCATTAAGGCCTTTGCAAAAGTAGTTAATGAATTCCCTAATGCTAAGTTGAATATATATGGAAATGGCGCTGATGAGGAAAGATTAATAAAATTGATTACACATATGAATCTGCATGCCAATGTATTTATAAAAGGTTACAGCAAGGATGTGTCTTCGGTTTATAATAAATCTCTTGTGACACTTCTAACATCAAAATCCGAAGCATTTGGCCTTGTAATTGCGGAGTCAATGCTTAATCAAACCCCTGTGATTAGTTATGATATTAATTATGGGCCAAGAGATATTATAACTAATAATATTGACGGATTTCTTGTCCCTAAAGACAATATAGAAAAACTTGCGGATAAAATTATATTTTCACTAAAAAATCAGGATGAAATCAAAGAAATGGGATTAAAAGCTAAACGAAATATTGAACTTAAATTTACAAACGAAATCATCTCAAAAAAATGGATTAATTTATTCGAGACATTGAAATCAAAAGATCTTATTGAGTTATAAATTAATAAAAAAACGACCTTTAAGGTCGTTTTTATTTTAAAGGAGGAGGTTTATGTCAAATCTTGTAGCTACATTATCAATAACTAACTGGCCGTCTCTTTTAAGTGCATTTGATATCAAGGCTTGGTTTGAAGTTAAAAAAAATCTTATACACGTTCCCTTATTAAAGTAGTAATATTAAATCTCTTATAGATTATCATGCGGCAATAGGAGCATTTGTAGCCTACCTAATATGCCGCAACAAAGGATTATCACGAAAAAAAATGATGACTTTAATATTTTTTGGGCTTTTAGCTGGGACTTACTCCTGATTTAAGAGAGGAGTCTTTAATCAGATTATCTTCTAAATCCACCCTCTGAATGGATGATTTGACCTGTTATCCATGCTGCTTCTTCGCTTACGAGAAATTTTATCGTCTTGGCAACATCAGTAGGTTCACCTATTCTACCGAAAGGAAATGATGGTTTTAGGTCATTCCTAATATTTTCTGTCATCCATCCAGTATCCGTAGGCCCTGGATTAACGGCGTTTACTGTTATTCCTAAGGGAGCAAGTTCTGCTGAGAGAGTAATCGTCAGTGCGTCAACTGCACCTTTCGTCGTTGCATAAGCCAATTCACCAGGCATAGGCCCTTGAAATTGCCCTGAAGTCAAGTTGACAATTCTTCCACCAAATTGTTTATCAAACTTTTGTGCAAACTGAATACTCAATAAAGTTGTCGCACGAATATTGACCTTATAATGTTGATCTAGTTCTTTTGTAGTTAAATTAGCAAATGTGTTATTCGTAGAATATGTAGCATTATTAATTAAAACATTAGGATACCCAAGTCGTTCAACGACCTGACTTAAGAGTAGCTCGGGTGCATCAGGATTTGATAGGTCCAACTCCATACAGGACACGTCGATACCTTTTTGTTGTAGCTCTTCTTTTAATTTCAATGGTTCATCTATTTCGATGCTCCAAGGCATGCTTTTATCGTAATCCGTCCAATAAGTGAAAAATACATGGCATCCTGTTTCGGCTAATTCTCTACAAATTGCTGCTCCAATCCCTTTAAGCCTACTTGCTCCTGTTATAATAGCAATCTTGCCCTTTAAGTCATTCATAGATATGTCCTCCTTGCGAAAAATAACGATGTAGTTATGCGAGTAGATAGATAACTAAACAATGTTTTGCAGACTGCTTAGATAGATAGTCATAAGATTGTTGGTATAATAATAGACAATTATGTTAGTGTCACAATTTTTTTAGGTTGAACTGTACACCTACGTTAACTACTGTACAAATTTAGCAAATAAAAAAGAATTTCACAATAACATTTAGTTAAACAAGACAGTAAAAACTTTATGTGAAAGGAATGAAAGCGATATGAATATTAGACTTGCAGAAACAACAGATATTGAACAATTAATTAAGATGAGATGGGATTTTACATTAGAAGATGATGTAAGTGGAAAAATACAAGATAGTGAATATAGTAAGTTTTACACAGAGTGTGAGTCCTTTTTAATAGAGTCATTAGCAAGTGACAAGTGGTTTATTTGGGTTGTAGAAATTGAAGGGGAAATTGTTTCACATATATATACAGAACTTGTACAAAAAGTACCTAGGCCAGGGAGAGTAACTTATCCATTTGTATTTATGACCAATGTATACACTGTTCCAGGCTATAGAGGAACAGGTATAGGAAGTAAACTATTATCAACGATTAATAAGTGGGCAAAAGAACAAAAGTATGAGTTTATTATTGTTTGGCCAAGTGACCAAAGTGTAGATTATTATAGCAGAAATGAATTTGAGCATTGTAAGGGAGCAATGATGAATACGATTAACTAAGACATTGTAAATATGGTGCAAAACCATTTTCTAGACAGATAACTTGGTACTGTTTGATATATACATATACACCTTATCTTGTTTTAAACTCTGACTATTCATTTTAGCGTTATATAGCTTTTCATAAAATTAAGCTATTTTCGCATAGATTGTTATTTTCCGTACTAAAAAAATACAACTAGATTTCGTGGCACCTTTTCTTCTATAGAACGATGACTTTTACGTAAAATGACATCTATATCTGCTAGTTCAGTAACAATAAAAAAGAAGGGTGGAACTATGTGTCCACCCTACAATGTTCTGTGATCCCTAATATAGTCATTTTGTGATAGATAAAATATTGTACCGTGTTCATCGCTTACTTGCGACACAGAGATTTCCATTTTTTGTAGCATTAAGTGGACGATGGACAGTCCAACTTTTGCACCTTTATGCTGAGATTCAGCGTTCATACCTGGACCCTTGTCTTTAATGATGAGCATGTCTTTTCCTTGTTTATTTATGATGCTAATCCCTACATACTTACCTGCTTGTGCATGACGGTATATATTTTGTAGTAAATTATCAAGTATGCGTGTAAACCATTGTTTATCAACAACCCATTGTACTTGCTGCTCAGGTAAATTTACTTCGATTACAAACCCTTCTTTTTCAAAGATTGGATACCATGAAGCGACCGAGGAACGAATGATACGTAATATATCAATCTCTTCTGGATTGTATGGGTATTTATTAGACGAAATGAGGGTGAACGAGAGGAGATTATCAATTAATTGACTAAGGTAATCTATTTTATCATTAATGATCATAATAGATTGTTCTCCTTCTGTACTTAGTTCTTCTTTATTCAATGAATGTGTATGACCTCTAATCGTAGTAAGTGGTGTCCGTAAATCGTGAGATAGGTTTGCAATTAATTGTTTTCGCAATTGTTCTTCTTCTTTTTCTTTTTCTCGACTTTGTTTCAGTTCGTAAATCATTTGATTGAATGCTTCTTCAAGTTGTGCAATTTCATCCTTTTTTTGAACGAGTATTGGTTCAGGGATACCATCTGCTGTTTGGTGTGTCATCACCTGTTGTAGTGAGATAAGTCGTTTACGAATACTTCTGAAAAAAAGCCATGATACAACAATAAAACCAATCATTAAAATGATTACTGCAAAATAAATAATATATTCAAGTTCATCTCTGTTCTTTTCCCATTCAGTTAACATGAGGTCTCTTTGAATTTGAAATACGATAAATCCTTCTGTAGTGGATTCACCGATAAATGCAATGATCGTAAACGGGTCTTTATCATACGTTTGCTTAACAAATGCTATACTATTTGAGGCTGACCATTGATTTTGAATGTCCACATCAATAGGTATTGTCAGCCTGGTTTTTCCTGTTCCATCAACCCAAAACATCGTAGCATCGGGGTATGCTTTGCTTAACTCGTGTATGCGGGTGTCAATTGTTTCATCGGAGGAACCAGCAAGTTTAGCTGCTTCTTCATGCCACATATTTTCAAGATTTATACTGTTTGTATAAATGGTCTCATCATTATCAAGTGTATTTGTAAAAGGTAAATTAATGAGAATGATCGTTAAAGGAAGAGCAAAAGGTACGAGCATGATTGCCAAACAAATAATAATGATGTATTTAGCTTGAAGTGAATGACGAAATTTCATTGCTTTATCCTATATCCAATTCCACGGATTGTTTCTATAACCACTGGCTCACTTGGGTTCTGTTCAATCTTTTCTCGAATATAGCGGATATGTACCATTAACGTCTTATCTCCTTCTATATATTGCTCGCCCCAAACCGCTTCAAAGATTTGTTCCTTTGTTAAAATTTGATTTAGATTGTCCAATAAATAAAAGAATATTTTATGCTGTTTTCCTGTCAAAATGATTTCCTCATTATTGTAAGTATTGAGAATACGTGATTCCTTAATAAATACATCTAGGTGATGAAGCTTAATCATTTGCTGTGAAGCTTTTCCAAATCTACGAAGTAATACTTCGACTCTAGCATGCAACTCATCAATATGAAAAGGCTTTGTCACATAATCATCTGCAAAAGATAGTCCTTGGAGCTTATCTTCTACAGCAGTTCTTGCTGACAACATCATAACTGGCGTATCAGGAAACTTCATTTTTAAACGCTGTCCGACAGTAAATCCATCGAGCCCAGGTAGCATAACATCTGAAATAACAAGATCAATTTGTTCTGCGTAAGTTATTGCCTCATCCCCAGATTTCACCCAAGTGATGTCATATCCACACTCTTTCAAGCATGATGATACCCAAGTACCGATTTCTAAATCATCTTCTATATATAGAATTTTTTTAGCCATACAATTGCTCTCCTAATTTACCTTAATCTATTTTAGCTTTAGACCACAGAATCTACGAATCAGATGGAATAGAGTCTCAACCTAGTTCATAGGTTTTCAAATATAAATGAATTATTTCACTCTTATTGATACACTCTTTTCGTCAACTTTGTTGCTAGTGATATCAATAGAAGTGCAATAAGTCATCTTATACGGTTGTGATCGTATTACAAAAAAAGCTGCCACGAACTTTAGACGTGAACGTTGTTTATTCATAGTATGTAAAACAACGATTAATGCGAAAACAGCCTATTAAACTAATTTTATTTTATCATACATATTCTTACAAGAAGTTTGTGTTTATGAGATTCATTGACAAATAACCAACAAAAGTCTATTGTTAAGACAAATGTTGTTATTTTGGAATATGGGGTGTATTTTAATGAATGAAAAAGAAAAATATATTTTACATTTGATAAGTAAAAACCCTTATATCTCGCAAAATGAGCTAGCGGAAACGATGAAGTTGTCTAGGTCAGCAATAGCAGGCTATATTTCATCATTGACAAAACAAGGAAAAATTCTTGGAAGAGCGTATGTTTTACCAGAATCGGCTCGGATAACATGTATAGGTGGAGCGAATGTAGATCGGAAAGCACAATCACAAGAGAGCATACAGTATGGCTCGTCTAATCCAGTTTCCGTTACACAATCTAGTGGTGGTGTAGCAAGAAACATTGCAGAAAATATTGGGCGAATTGGCAGTGCTGTCTCACTTGTATCGGTCGTAGGGGATGATCAGGAAGGTGAATGGTTGATTGGGTCAACAAACTTATACGTTGATACAAGTCAAGTTATGAAGCTTCCAAAGATGAACACAGGAACATATACAGCTGTATTAGATCAAGAAGGTGAGATGGTTATCGCCCTTGCTGACATGGCAATATATGATTCAATCAATGATGGTTTTATTGAAAAACGTTGGAGTCACATCACATCATCATCCATTGTCTTACTAGACACTAATTTACCTAGTTATTTAATACAAAAAATCATTGAGCGCTGCCGCCAAGAAAACATTAAACTTTGCGTTGCTCCTGTCTCTGCTCCAAAGATGAAAAAGCTACCTAAGGTCCTTGATGGAGTTACTTGGCTTATCTGTAATCAACAAGAGGCGATGACATTAGTTGGAGAGTGTAGAAATGATCGTGTTATGTGTGAAAAAATTCAGCAGCTAGGTGTAGAGAATGTCATTATTACACGTGGTGAACGAGGAATTGTCTACCAAACAAATGATAGCGCTTACGGAGAAATTATTGCACCTACTATAGGTGCGATAGATGTTACTGGAGCAGGAGATTCGTTTGTAGCTGGATTCCTATATGCAATGAATAAAGGAAAAAATTTTAGGAAGTCATGTAAATACGGTATGACCTGTTCAATGCTTACGTTGCAAACGCAAGAAACGGTTAACAGCGAATTGCATGAGCAGTTATTGCTGAAAACATATCAACAATATTTTGAGGAGGATAAGTAAATGAACTTACAAGACGTGCTAGTGTATTCAGAGGAAGTGACAAAGGCAATAGAAGAAAAAAAGCCGGTTGTAGCATTAGAATCGACAATCATTTCGCACGGTATGCCTTACCCGCAAAATGTAGAAACAGCAAAAGAAGTAGAAGCACTAATTCGAGATAATGGTGCTGTACCTGCTACTATTGCCATATTGGATGGAAAAATAAAAATTGGATTAAATAATGATGAGCTTGAGCTATTAGCTACTAGTAAAGAAATAGAAAAAGTAAGTAGAAGAGATTTACCGTATATCGTTGCAATGAAAAAGCACGGTGCAACAACGGTGGCAGCTACAATGATTTGTGCGCATCTAGCAGGCATTAAAGTATTTGCCACAGGTGGAATCGGTGGTGTTCACCGTGGAGCAGAGCAGACGATGGATATATCGGCTGACCTTCAAGAACTTGCTCAAACAAATGTAGCAGTCGTATGTGCTGGTGCTAAGTCAATATTAGATTTAGGACTAACGTTAGAATATCTAGAAACAAACGGTGTACCCGTTATAGGTCATGGCACAAAAGTATTGCCAGCATTTTACTCAAGGACGAGCCAATTTGAAGTAGATTATCAAATAGATTCACCGAAGGAAATAGCTAGTTTAATTCAGGCGAAGTGGGAGCTCGGACTACAAGGTGGTCTCGTCATTGCTAATCCGATCCCAACTGAGGATGAATTAGATGAAGCGTATATTACATCAATCATTGACAAAGCGCTCGTTGAAGCAAAAGAGAATGGAATTTCAGGAAAAGACGCAACACCTTTTTTACTAGACAAAGTGAAAGCATTAACAGACGGAAAAAGCTTGATAGCAAACATTGCATTAGTAAAAAATAATGCGATTGTCGCTGCTAAAATAGCATCAAATCTATAGAGAATAGATACATCTTTAAGTTCAAACAGCACCGGAATATGGTGCTGTTTGACTTTGATTTTACTTAATAAAACACTTCTTCCTATTTTGAAGCTATGAAAGAATAGGCTCATTCAATAGGTACTATAGCTTTCTCCTAGTTAATATTTCTTTCCAGTAATACCAAGCTTTTTTATATTCTTCGAAATCGTCTGGATGATGTTTAATGCATGCTGCTATCCTGAGGTATAAAACAATAAGTACATCTTTATATGAAAAGCAATCTCGATCATCAGTTGTTAAATGCAGCATAGCTGAATCTATCGACTCTGCTGTTAACTCTGTTGGTGAGGAACAAAAAGCATAAATCAAATCATAGTAGCTTTTTCCTAAAACTGGAGCTGGATCAATCACTCCTTTTAATTCTGCTATGTCAAAAATAAAGTTATGCATACCACAATCTCCGTGAAGAAAGTACGGTTGATTCTTAGTAGATGATTTAGGAATTAGATTTAAAACAAAATCATATTCAGCTCTACCTAAATAAGGGGTTATATGAGTGTTCGCACGAGTGATTTCACTCTTAAGAAAGTCTCTCCATGATTCCGCCGGGTCATCTGCCCATCCCCAATTTTCCCTTGAGGTGACTGTTTTATAATTATTTATAAGCTCTAACACAAGTTCGATAAGTAAGTCTTTTTTACTCAGTGGGTTATAGTTTGTAGTGCCAGGAATAAAAGAATAAACGATATATTTGTAGGATGGCTCTACAAAAATAAGTTTAGGTATTAAATCGATATTCTTATAATACTTAAGATATTCAGCCTCTGACTTTACTATAGTTGGCTCATTAATTTTAATAACATAATGTGTGTTATCTGCATTTTTTATAAGGTATAGTTCACTAACAGTACCACCAGTTAATGGTTCATATTCTGGTTTTGGTGGGATTATACTATTTTCTATTAATTGGTTAATAATTTTTGTTACATCCATATTTCTCAACCCTTCTTATTATGGTCCAATTATTACTAAATTTAGTGATGTTAACAAATATGACCCAATATCTATTTATTTAAGTGATTTGTAACGGAAGTGGTGGCATGTAAAAACAAATTTATCTTTTTTAACTGTAATTGTCAAAGCACACACTGTTCCTTTAGATGCACTGTTAGCTAGTAAGCCTACAAGAGATGAGCGAAAAAAAATAAACTTGAACAGCCTTGCTGAATCTTTTTAAGAGAAAGTCCATTATTTAAATGGATTTGATCCTTCGGTAAGTTCTATTAAAAGTTCTCTGACATTTCTATATTTGTAAATTGAGCTACACAAATGGAAATTTTTCTGTTGACATCTAGGATAATATACCTAATAATGTACAAGTTGGAAAAAATTAATGACAACAAGGGGGAGACATAATTTGAAAAAGCAACACTTTTTTTGGAAAACAGTTGTTATTTCTATGCTGGTCAGTTTAGTAGTACTTATTCAGCCTACTATTGGTCATTCAGCAGATGATAACTCAAGAGCTGATGGTTCATTTTCTGATATAACACAAGGTTATTGGGCATCCGAAGAAATTACATTTCTAACTTCAAAAGGTATAATTAAAGGCTACAATAATGGGGGATTTGGTCCTAAGGATAATGTTACAAGAGCACAGGCAGCAATAATGGTTGCGCGCGCCTTGGAATTAAATACAGATAATATTACAGACCCAAAATTATCAGACGTAAACGATGAACATAGCGCTTATAAAGAGATTGCAGCTGTAATTGATCAAGGTATTTTTGATAGAGTAGACAGCTTTTACCCAAACGAGCCACTTACAAGAGGAGAAATGGCTAAAATCCTTGTTCGAAGCTATGAGTTAAAAGGTAACTATGGAGAATACTTTACAGATGTTTCACTAGAAAATGAATATTACCCATACATAAATAAGTTATTTGCTAATGGAGTCACTACCGGGTTTTCAAACAAAACTTTCAAACCCGATCAATCAGTTACAAGAGATCAATTTGCTGTATTTTTTGCTAGAGTATTAGATAGCAAGTTTAAACCATCTATAATCAATAATAATTCTCTAGAATTAGCGAAGAATGGGATATTAAATGGATGTAAGTATTCTTTGAATGATTATGTAACGTCAAAGGACATTCTTGATGATAATGGTGAACCTGACTGGGAAGGTTATAATGGGGGTGCCAAAGGGAAACTTTTTGAAAATTGCTTGTACTATACAGGAGATTATGTTGATGATTCAGACAAATTAATCACTGCAATTGATTATCATACGGATGAAAGCACTAATATTTCGATACAAGATATTAAGAAACTTCTTGGTGAACCTTTAGAAGAAGGTAACGATGAAATGAATGGGTATAGCTACATGACATATAGTGATGATGCATATTTCCTAAACTTTATTTTTAGTGATGGAAGTCCAATATTATCGACTATTGAGTTAAGATATAAAATGTCTGAAGAAAAAGCATTCTATCATCTTTTGAAAGAGCTAGGGGTGTTAAATAATCCTAACATATGGTACGACGGGGGTATATACGATGAAACTTCACGTGAATATTCTTTTGATGTCTGTCAATATGTACAAGACTCTGAAGACGAGGGACATTGTGTACGATTAGGATTTTATTATGTAGGTGGATTTACTGGGCAAATTAGGCAGTTTACCTACTAGCATTCTGTAATATTAGCTTTGTTATAAACAAATTATTAATACTTTATTGAGTTGTTACAAAGGAGGAAGGACTGTAGTTGGAATGATCTGAACCCAAAAAGTTAGACACAGATATTTAGGCAGCTACTAGTGCATGATTTCGGTATTGAATCGGACTCATGCCTTTTAGTTTTGCCTTAATCCGTTTGTGATTATAGTAATA